>CALROE020000147.1:0-7275 GCA_943369715.1 Bradyrhizobium ivorense | reverse complement strand
TCGCCTGCATCATCGGCGAAATCTCTTCGGCCTCGTGCCTGACGATTGCGCAGGTCGCCTCGCGCACCAAGACCCTGTTCATCAATACCGGCGGCAACTCCGACGCGCTGCGCGGCAAGGATTGCCAGCGCTACATGTTCCACGTGGAGTCGCAGAACTCGATGTACGTCAAGACCGTCGGCCGCTCGTTCCTGCGCGACGGCCTGGTCAAGGGCAAGAAGTGGTATTCGCTGACGGCCGACTACGCCTTCGGCCATGACCTGCTGAAGGTCTCGAAGCGCTTCATGGAAGCCAATGGCGGCAATTTCGCCGGCGACGATCTGGTGCCGACCGACGCCACCGACTTCTCCGCCTATCTCCTGAAGATCCGCGAGGCCAAGCCCGACCTCGTCGTGATCAATCTCGCCGGCAATCAGATTACAAATTTCCTCAAGCAGTATGCCGAGTTCGGCCTGACCTTCCCGGTCGGCGGCTTCGGCTTCGACACTGCGCTGGCCTGGGCGGCCGGCAAGGGCAACTTCGTCGGCACCTGGCCGGTGGTCTGGCATCATCTGCTCGACACCCCCGGCTCCAAGGCGTTCGTCACCGCCTTCACCAACAAATACAAGAAGCCGCCGGAAAACCAGGCCTGGGGCGATTACGTCGCCACCAAGATCGTGGCCAAGGCCATCAACGACCTGAAGTCGGCGGAGTCGCCGAAGATCATCGAACACTTCGAGAAGGGCGCGAAGTTCGACGTCCTGAAGACGCGGGAAGGCTATTTCCGCGCCTCGGATCATCAGTTGATGCACGAAATGTACGCCGTCACCGCGCTGCCGGCCGACAAGATCAAGAACCAGTGGGACATCTTCGCGTCCAGCCCGGCGGTGCCGGCTGCCAACGAAGACCTCGAGATCATCGCGGCCACCAAGGAAGAGAACAGCTGCACGTTCCCGAGCTGATCGGCTCGACCCACACACCGTCATTCCGGGATGGTGCGCAAGCACCAGACCCGGAATGACGACGTTGGAGCTCTCGCGCGACGTTGGCTCGCAATGATCGCCGCAGCTTCTTCTTTACATCCTCCTCGGCCGAGACCCCATCCATGTCCGCCATGTTGCTCGCCCAGCAAATCCTCAATGGTCTGCTCGACGGCGTTTATTACCTGCTGATCGCGCTCGGCCTGTCGCTGATCTTCTCGCTCGGCGGCATCGTCAATCTCGCGCATGGCGCGTTCTATGCGATCGGCGCTTACCTGACGCTGGTTTTGTCGCCTTATCTCGGCTTCGGCGGCTCGTTCGTGGCGGCCCCCGTGGTGGTGGCGCTGATGGGCGTGGTGATCGAGCGCACGCTGTTCCGCCGCTTCTATCGCTCCGATCCGATCCTCTCGCTGCTGATGACGTTCGGTCTCGCCATGGTGGCGGAGCAGGCGCTGCGGATGATTTTTGGCGCGCCGCCCTTGTCCTATTCGATACCGACATGGCTACGCGGACAAGTCGCGATCGGCAGCTTCATCTATTCGTTCTATCGCGTGGTGCTGCTCGGCATCGCCATAACCTGCATCGCCGCGCTCTGGCTGCTGCTGCAGAAGACCTCGTTCGGCCGCGTGGTGCGCGCCGGCGTGCAAAATCCCGACATGGTCGGCGCGCTCGGCATTTCGCTGCAGCCCTATATGTCCGCGGTCGCAGCGCTCGGCATCGGCCTGGCCGGCCTCGCCGGCGTGCTGCTGGCACCGATCTATTCGATCCATCCGGCGATGGGCCAGGAAATCATCACGCCGGCCTTCGTCGTGGTGGTGATCGGTGGCCTCGGATCGTTCTGGGGCGTGGTGGCCGCCGCCTTGCTGGTCGGCCTCGTCAAGGGCCTCATGGTCGGCATCGGCTATTCCGCGGCTTCCACCGCGGCGATCTATCTTCTGATGCTTCTGGTGCTGCTGTTCCGGCCACGCGGCCTGTTCGGCGAACGCATCACGCGGTTCGAGTGAGACGCTGACATGATGAACCGCCTGCCCATTCCGCTTGTCATCGCCGCGCTCGGGCTGCTGGTTCTGCCGCCGCTGCTGCTGGCGCTCGGCCTCACCATGACCTCGGCCTCCGAGGTCGTCACCTTCGCGCTGGCCTGCATGGCGCTGAACATCCTGGTCGGGCACACCGGCCTGGTCTCGTTCGGCCATGGCGCCTGGTTCGGGCTCGCCGCCTATGCGGCGGCGCTGATCCAGCGCAATTTGATGCCGGACTCGTTTTTCGGCCCCACTATCGGCGGCGTCCTGATCGTGATGGCCGTCGCCCTCACCTTCGGATTCCTGATCCTGCGCCGGCGCGGCGTCTATTTCTCGCTGCTGACGCTGGCGCTGGCGGCGATGCTGTATGCCGTGGCATTCCGCTGGACCGACGTCACCGGCGGCGAGAACGGCCTCGGCGGCATCACCCGTCCCAGTCTGTTCGGCGTCAATCTGGAATCCTCCACCAACTACTACTGGTTCGTCGCCGCCATCGCCTTCCTGGTTCTGATCCTGCTGTGGCGCTTCCACAATTCGACCGTCGGCACCGTGCTGGTGGCAATCCGCGAGAACGAGCAGCGCGCGCGTTTTCTCGGCTATCCCACCAACCGCTACAAGCTCGCCGCCTTCGTGCTGTCGGCAGGGATCACCGGGCTCGCCGGCATCCTGCTGCTGTTCCAGAACCGCATGACCTCTGCCGATCCGATCTCGGTCGCATTCTCTGGCGAATTGCTGGCGATGGTGGTGATCGGCGGCATGCGCAGTTTTCTTGGCCCCGCGCTGGGCGCGCTGTTCTTCATCCTGTTCCGCGAATTTTTGGGTATCTACACCGAGAACTGGCTGTTCTGGTTCGGCCTGGTCTTCGTCGGTTTCATCGTGTTTTCGCCAACCGGCCTGGTCGGCGTCGGCGAACGGCTGATCGCGCCGTTCCGCAAGAAGACCACCGAGGATGCGGCGATGTCGGCGCGCCGTGTCGAAGCGTTGCCGCTGCCGGAGTTCCTGCGGCCGAAGTCGCATGTCGAGGGGCCGGTGCTGTCGGCCCGCCACATCGTCAAGAGCTTCGGCGGCATCCAGGCGGTGCAGGGTATCGACATCTCGATTGTCGACCGCACCTTGCACGCGCTGATCGGGCCCAATGGCGCCGGCAAGACCACGGCATTCAACCTGCTCTCCGGCATGTTTCCGCCGGACCAGGGCACGGTGTCGCTGATGGGTGAGCCGATCGAAGGCCACACGCCGGAGGAGATCGCCCGCGCTGGCATCGGACGCTCGTTCCAGATTACAAATCTGTTTCCGACGCTCAGCGTCGGCGAGAACATCCGCCTCGCTGTGCAGGCGCGGCATCCCCAGCGCTTCGATCCCGTCACCAATGCGCTGTCGATCGAGGCGATCAACGAAGAGACCGACGCCACCATCCGCTATCTCGGCCTCGCCGGCATCGAGAAGGCCGAAGCGGGCATGCTGTCCTATGGCGGCCAGCGCCTGCTCGACATGGGCGTGGCGCTTGCGACAGCGCCGCGCGTGCTGTTGCTCGACGAGCCGCTCGCCGGCCTTGCCGCCGCCGAGCGCGAGCGCATCGGCGCCATCATCAAGCGCATCTCGTCGGATCTGCCGGTGCTGCTGGTCGAACACGACATCGACCGGGTGTTCCAGCTCGCCGACCATATCACCGTGATGAATGAAGGCCGGGTTCTGCTCGACGGCACCGTCGAGGAAGCGCGCGCCAGCCCCGAAGTGCAGGCCGTCTATATCGGCTCCGGCGCCACGGAAGTCGCCGCAAAGCCGCGCGAGACCGCCGCCCGCGTCAGCGCGCTGCTGACAGCCTCCAATGTCGATACCTTCTACGGCAAGAGCCACATCCTCAACGACGTCAATTTCACGCTGCACGAGAACGAGATCATCGCGCTGCTGGGGCGCAACGGCGCCGGCAAATCGACGCTGCTGAAGACCCTGATCGGGATCGCGCCGGCGGCGAACGGATCGATCAGACTGGCGGACAGCGAGCTGATCGGCAATTCGTCCGCCCAGAATGCCCGGCTCGGCATCGGCTATGTGCCGCAGGGCCGCGGCCTGTTCGCCGGCATGAGCGTCGAGCAGAATCTCGAGCTCGGCGGCCTGAAGCGCCAGACCGGCAACGGCGTGCACTGGACCCGGGAGCGGATCTACGATTACTTCCCGCGCATCAAGGAGCGGCTCGACAGCCCGGCGGATTATCTCTCCGGCGGCGAGCAGCAGATGGTGGCGGTGGCTCGCGCGCTGTCGGGCGATGTGCGAGTATTGCTGCTCGACGAACCATTCGAGGGCCTCGCGCCCACGGTGGTGGAGCAATTGTTCGAGACCTTCGACCGGCTGCGCAAGGAAATCGCCATCATCATCGTCGATCACCATCTCGATCTGGCGTTGGCTCTGTCGGATACCACGGTGGCGCTGGAGCGCGGCCGGGTGATCCACCAGGGGCCGTCGAAGGCGCTGCGCGACGATCTCGATCTGCGCCGCAAGGTGCTCTGGCTGTGATTTGAAGGTTTAGAGAACAGAAAATGGCAGATACCGAACGCAACGTCGCCATCGTCGGCTCCGGCCTGATCGGGCGCGCCTGGGCCACGATCTTCGCGCGCGCCGGATGGAACGTGCGGCTCACCGATCCGCATATTCCGACCCTGAAGGCGGCCCCCCGGCTGATCCGCGACGAATTGCACGCGCTGGCACGCCATGGCCTTTGCACCGATCCCGACGGCGCTGTGGCGCGGGTCTCGATCGCGGCCAGCCTGCAGGAAGCCCTGCTCGACGTCGAATTCGTCCAGGAGAACGGACCGGAGATCGTCGAGGACAAGAAGACCATCTTCGCCCAGCTCGACAAGCTCGCCCCGCCGAACGCGTTGCTGGTGTCCTCGACCTCGGCCATCACGGCCTCACGCTTCACCGAAGCGCTGCCGGGCCGGGCGCGCTGCCTGGTAGGCCACCCCGTCAACCCGCCGCATCTGGTGCCGCTGGTCGAACTGTGCGGCGCGCCGTGGACCTCGCCCGACGCGATCGATCGCGCCCGAAATATCTATCGCGAGATCGGACAGGTACCCGTTACCATCAACCGCGAGATCAACGGCTTCGTCTTGAACCGGCTGCAGGGCGCGCTGCTCGCCGAAGCGTTTCGCCTGGTCGGCGAAGGCTATATCTCGGCCGAGGATCTCGATCACACCGTGAAGGACGGCCTCGGCCTGCGCTGGTCGTTTCTCGGACCGTTCGAGACCATCGAGCTCAACGCGCCCGGCGGCATCCCCGATTACTGCGCGCGCTACACCGGCTTCTACAAGGAGTTGGCTTCCGCTGCCGCCGGACCCGAAGTCTACCAAAGCCCTAACGTGGATCGGGTGATCGCGGCTTGGCCGCATCAGCCGACGCCGGAACGCATCGCGGAACTGACGCAGCGGCGCAACGAGCGCCTGGCGGCATTGGCCGCGCACAAAGCCAAACAGCAAACGTCATTCCGGGGCGATGCGACAGCATCGAACCCGGAATCTCGAGATTCCCCGGTGCGCAATTGCGCACCTTAGGTCTGGTCCTTCGGACCATCCCGGAATGACGAATTAGACCGACCCTTCAAGAAAGTGAGCACGCCATGAGCCGCAAAGTCATCATCACCTGTGCCGTGACCGGCGCGATCCACACCCCCTCGATGTCGAAGGCGCTGCCGGTGACGCCGCAGGAAATCGCCGACGCCGCGGTCGATGCCGCCGAAGCGGGTGCGGCCATCGTGCATCTGCACGCCCGCAACCCGAAGACCGGCCAGCCCGACCAGAGCCCGGAAGCCTTCGCGCCGTTCCTGAAGATCATCAAGCAGCGCTCCAACTGCGTGATCAACCTCACCACCGGCGGCGCGCCGACCATGACGGTGGACGAGCGCGTTCGCCCCGCCGCGGTCTACAAGCCGGAAGTCGCCTCGCTCAACATGGGCTCGATGAATTTTGCGTTCTTCGGCATGCTCAACCGCTTCAAGAAATTCGAGCACGACTGGGAGCTGAAGCATCTGCAGAACAAGGACATCGTGTTCCGAAACACGTTTCAGGACATCGAATACGTGCTGAAAACGCTGTCGGAGACCGGCACCCGCTTTGAATTCGAGTGCTACGATACCGCGCATCTCTACAACCTGAACTACTTCCTCGAACAGGGCATGGTGAAAGCGCCCTTGTTCGTGCAAACGGTGTTCGGCCTGCAGGGCGGCACCGGCGCGCATCCGGAGGATGTGCTCCACATGAAGCGCACCGCCGACCGGCTGTTCGGCGACAAGATGGTGTGGTCGGTGCTCGGCGCCGGGCGCAACCAGCTGCCGATCGCGGCGATGGCCGCCGCCATGGGCGGCAATATCCGCGTCGGCCTGGAGGATTCGCTGTGGGCGGCGCCCGGCCGGATGGCGGCGTCGAATGCCGAACAGGTCACGCTCGCCCGCAAGATCATCGAAGGCCTTGGCCTTCAGGTCGCGACACCGGACGAGGCCCGCGAAATTCTCGACCTGAAGGGCGGCGACAAGCTGGAGGTCTGACCGGTTCCGCCCGGCGCAGACCATTGCGCGCTGCACCAACGGCTGCGTCGCAGATTAGCCGTCGCACGGAATTGCATTTAATCTGAAGGATTGAGGCCGGCCTCTGCCTTGCGGGTTGCGCGAGCGCGCCGTCATGGCTAACCTCCTCGACAATCGGCCCGATGAGGCTGAAGTATCGAGGGAGGGGAACATGCGGAGCGTGCGCGCGCTTGCGGCCGTGGCGGTGTCTTTGTTGGCGGCTTCCAACGTCGCTGCGTTGGCTGCCGAACCCAAAAATGGCGGCATCCTGAAGGTATATCACCGCGACAGTCCGGCCAGCGCCTCGATCCATGAGGAGGCGACCTATTCGGTCAACATCCCCTTCATGCCCGTCTTCAACAATCTCGTCATGTACAAGCAGGACGTGCCGCAAAACTCCATGGAGTCGATCGTCCCGGATCTCGCCGAGAGCTGGGCCTGGAGCGATGACAAGAAGAAGCTGAGCTTCAAGCTGCGACAGGGCGTCAAATGGCATGACGGCAAGCCGTTCACGTCAGCCGACGTCAAATGCACCTTCGACATGCTGATGGGCAAGTCGCAGCAGAAATTCCGCAAGAACCCGCGCAAGTCCTGGTACGACGAGGTCGTCGATGTCACCGTCAACGGCGACTTCGAGGCCGCGTTCAACCTGAAGCGGCCGCAGCCGGCGCTGCTGGCGCTGCTCGCTTCCGGCTATACGCCGGTCTATCCGTGCCACGTCTCGCCCGGCGACATGCGCACC
>CALROE020000146.1:0-7289 GCA_943369715.1 Bradyrhizobium ivorense | reverse complement strand
CTCAAGAAGCGCGGCCGCAGCGAATGGGTGAGCGAGGAAATGGAGGTCCTGACCTCGCCGAAGACCTATGACTTCCATCCCGAACGCGCCTGGGAGCGGCTGAAGACCCGGGTGCGCAAGCCGAAGGAGCTCGCGGTGCTGATGGAGGTCGCGGCCTGGCGCGAACAGGAAGCGCAGAGCCGCGACGTTCCACGCAGCCGCGTGCTGAAGGACGACGCGGTCGGCGACATCGCCACCCACGCGCCGACCAGCCTGGAGCGCCTGGCCAATCTGCGCTCGCTGCCGAAGGGCTTTGACCGCTCGAAATGGGGCGCCGACATCGTGGCCGCCGTGCAGCGCGGCCTGGCGCGCGATCCGGCTTCGCTGCCGAAGATCGAAAAGCCGCGTGGCAATTCAAATGGCGGGGCGATCGTCGAGCTGTTGAAGGTGCTGCTGCGCATGACCTCGGAACGTCACGCCGTCGCCAGCAAGATCATTGCCACGGTCGGCGATCTCGAAGACATCGCGGCGGACGATAACGCCGACGTGCCCGCCCTGCACGGCTGGCGCCGCGAATTGTTCGGCGATGCGGCGTTGTCGCTGAAGCATGGCCGGCTGGCGCTGGCGATCGAAAAGGGTCGGGTCATCCGGGTCGATCGCGCCTAGGGTCGCCCTTTCCCCCGCTTTCAGGTCACACCGAAATCACCGTGTTGGCTTCGATCAGGCCGGCGCTGTCGACGATGCCGGCGAAATTGCCGACCACATTGACGACCGCCAGCTTGTAGGAAGCCGCGTCGCCGATCCCCTGGCGCCGGCAGGCCACGGCGTCGCTGACCACCTGATAGCGGTGGCTGCGGTGAAACCCGTCGACCACGGTCGACAGAATGGTTTCATCGAGGGAAAACCCCGATACCACGCAGCGGATGTTTTTCATGTTCGCCATGTATTCGGCGAACCGCGATGAACTGTAGGCCGACGGCAGCGGATGCTCGAACGCGAGTTCGCCGGGCCTCGGCTTCAACTCGGCGATCCAGTCCGTCAAATTCGATGCCGGATTGAACCACGCAGCCTGGGCAATTCGCTTCAGGTGGATGATCGGCCAGAGGTTGCCGCGCCACAGCGTCATCAATTCGCGGCACCGCGCGGTGATCGCCTCGGCGTCGGCGATGACGTGACGGCGGCCCTCGGTGAGATATTCGGTCTGCAGATCCGTGCAGACCAGGATCGGCGGATCGTCGTGAATCGAGACCGCCAGTTTGGGATGGGTCATCACCGAACTCACACCGTGCGTAGCGGCGAGGTCACGGCGCGCCCCGCTGAAATGTCGAGAACGCCGGGCCGGTCCCAGTCGCCCTCCGGCCGGATGATCACGTAGGGATCGCTGTCGAGCGTGATGGCGTCGGCGCCGGGCTCGATGTCGAGCACCATTTCGGTATAGGAGAAATCGGAAAAGGTGATCTTGCGGTTGTGGCCGAGCGGCTTGGCGCCGAAATGCGCCCAGAAGTCCACCAGCCGGTCCTGCGCCTGGCCGTAGATTTTCTTGAATCCCTTGCGCTTGACGTAGTCGACGCTGGCCTGCACCAGCTTGAACGACACGCGCGAGCGCCGGAACTGGTGGCGCACGGCAAGACGCTCGACCTTGGCGAACTCGCCGAAAAACCGCACCCGCAGGCAGCCGGCCGGCTCGGTTCCGACAAATCCGAGGAAGTGCGCCGCCACCAGATCGTTGCCGTCGAATTCCTCTTCGATCGGGCAATCCTGTTCGGCAAGGTAAACCGCCGACCGGATCGCGGTCACCAGCATCAGGTCGTTGGGATCGCGCGCGATGCGCACGGTGATCGAGCGCGATGACGTCTTGATGGAAGCTGGAATGTTAGTGCCGTGCATCTGCAAAGCTCCTCGCCGGTTGGGCTGTTGGCGCGTTCAACGGGACACGGTTCCAGGGGCGCTGGTAGCGCCAGAGTTCGTGCTGGTGGCTCGGGATCGGTTCGAAGCCGATCGCGATCATCAGATTGCGCCCGTCCGCACTCGAGGGCTGGGCGTAGAGATCGGCCGGCGCCAGCCGCGGCTGGGACAGATGCGTCGACACGTTACCCAGTCCCGCCATCGCCCTGCCCTGCCCTGCGATCGCCCAGACGTAGATCGCGGACACCGGCTCGGAGGAGCCGGCGAGCAATCCAATGTCCGGATGCGTCAGACTCATGTCGTCGAGAATGAGGGCGTCGTGGCCGCGGCTGTTGAGATAGAGAAACGCCACCGCTCCAAGCAGATTGCTTTTTCGGCTAAATGTAAGAATGCTGCCGGGATCGAAGCTGTAATATCGCTCGAGGTCCGGTTCCGTAATCTGAACTCCGGGCACCAGTCGGTTCGCCATGTCGGAAAGCGTACCGAGGTCGGAACGCCGTGCGGGCTGCACGTCGATCTCCGCGCTCCTCGGCAGCAGATCGAAATCACGCTTTGCGGCCAAAGTGGCCCTTTCCATAATCGGGTCGCGCATCTATCGTCGCTCCTGTCTGGGTGAGCACCATACCGGGCAGGGATTTGTGGTATGCAGCAACTATTGCACCGGGGTGCTGCGATGACGCAGCACCGGAATGACGAAGTTCTGGATGCGTCCTGGGATGATCTGCGATCGTTCCTGGCATGCGCGAGATACAAGAGCTTTCGCAATGCGGCAGAGGGACTCGGTCTTACCAGCACCACCCTGATGCGCCGGATCGACCGGCTCGAAGAATCCATCGGCTGCAAATTATTCCTGCGCGACCAGAGCGGCCTGACGCTGAGCTCCGATGGCGCGGCGATGATCGGCGACGTGATGGAGATGGAACGTCACGCCTTCAATATTTTCCGGCGCGCGGCGCAGACGGACGACACCGCCGGCACGGTCCGCGTCGCGGTCACCGAGGGCCCAGGCAATTTCTGGATCCTTCCGAGGCTGATCGACTTCCAGAAAACCTACCGCAAGATCACCGTCGACCTTCGCTGCGCGATGGAGCAGGCCGACGTCGCCCGGCTGGAGGCCGATATCGCCATCCAGCTCGAGCGGCCGACCAACCCGGATCTGATCGTCACCAAGCTCGGCCGGCTTCACATTTATGGTTTCGTTTCGGAAGGCTACCGCAAGCTGCACGGCGTGCCCACGCTTGCCGACATCAGGAACCACCGGCTGGTGATCCAGCATGCGCCGCAGGTCGACGATTCCGCCTATGCGAGGGTGCTCGGACTGACGTCGCTGGAAGGCATTGTCGGGATCAAGACCAATTCGAGCATCGGCGTTCTCTATGCCGTGGAGCGAGGCGCTGGAATGGGTTTCCTGCCGACATCGTCCGTCGCGCTGGGAGCGGACCTGGTCCCTGTCGATCTCGGCGTCCGCCACCACGCCGATCTCTGGCTCACCTACCACAAGGAGTTTCGCAACTCCGACCGCCACAAGATCGTCATCGACTGGCTGAAGAAGATATTCGACCCGAAAGCCTTTCCCTGTTTCAAGGACGAGTTCATTCACCCCAACGACCTCGTGCCGCTGATGGCGGCGTCGCGAACGAATTTCGGACTGCAGGGATACGTCGCTGCGGGGCCGGCCTGACCGGGCAGTCAGGCGCGGGGGACGCACGCCGTCAACCGCGCCGCTACCATTTGAGCTCCAGGCCGAATGTGCCCTGGTGCGACCGCATCGCGGCGCGATATTTGGCGTCATAATTGAGGTAGAGGCGCGCGGTGTTGCTCAGGCTGAGCGAAGCGGAGGCGCCGGCGTCGGCGCCGTAGCGGCTTTCGCCGATCCCCTGCACGACGACGCTCTGCGCGCCGAGGCTGACCGTGACCGAGTTGAAATTCTGCGCGACATTGTCGACGAACTTGCCGTAGGCCGTGATGTCGAAAATCTTCTGATCGAAAATCCAGTAGCGTCCGACTTCAGCCCCGACCAGGATCCGCGCGCGCTCCGCCGTCGCGCCGGTTGCCATCACCGGATCGAGGCCGCCGATTTCCTGCAGCGAGCCTGTGGAGGCGCGGACATATTCGAACGCGACCTTCGGCACGATGCGGCTCTGGTCGGAACTCCAGTAATAGCTGAGTTCGGTCAGGGCGCCGCCGAGGCGGGCGTTATAGCCGGCGGTGGCGAAGCCGAACCCGGTGTCGCGGCTTGAATTGACCTTGCCGAAGCCATGAACCAGCGCAACGGCCCAGGTCCACGGTCCCTTGTCGACCGAGGCATTGAACCCGAACTGGGTGAGATCGAGCGTTGCCGACTGCAGCGCCAGGGGAATGTCGATGGCGGTGTGACTCTGATCGACGGAGAACCCGACATTGACGCCGGGCGCGACCCGCGCCCCTACCCCCACGACGCCGCCATAGGTGCGGCGGCGATCGCCGACGAAATAGCCCAACGGCCCGGTCGTGGCGGCAAGTCCGTAACCCTCTGCCCAGCTGCGGAACCGGGGCGCCTCCGTGCTCTCGGAAGCGCCGCCGCCGCCCGGATTGCTTCGCATCGCCTTGTCGAAGCCGGACGTCGCCTGATTGCCCAAGCGCTCCAGAAAATTGCTGCCGAGGTTGCTCACGGTGGAGCCGGCCGAGAAACCGGAATTGATCACGTTCGGTGTCGGCGAAGGCGTTGGGGTCGGGGTTGGCGTCGGGCTGGGTGACTGGGCCTGAGCCTGCGGCGCGGCTGCAACGGCAAGAAGCAAGGCCATCGCCAGCACGCGAACGAGCGAGACCCGGTTGCTGCAGGCCCCCGTCTTATTTGCTCGCCAGGGCGATGGGCAGCGCATGAAGTCCAATCCAGAAAAAGAGCGCCAGCTCGAGAAAAATCCCAAAATCCCCATTGGCCCAAGGCGATTTGCGCTGAGTTCACCGGAAGCGTCAATCGGTCAGGCTGCCCGGCAGCCGCCGATTGCCGGGCGTTGTTGTTCCGCTGCCACAGCTGGTCACCGGCAAGCCTGTTCTCCGACCAGATTTTCCGAGCCGTGCCAGAGGCTTGCTAACGCAAAGTTTTCGTGTTGCAATATCAGGTACAATCGGATCTAGGCCGTTCGACTGTGCGTTTCGCGACGATGAAGTTCAAGACTCGGAAATTCAGCAGACCTCCGGAAGCCCGCTTGTGGCGTGGCACGCGAAAAGCGTGGCCGCGTCTTTTTTATGTCTAGACCAGGAGACAGGCGATGCAGAAAGGCACCGTCAAGTGGTTCAACCCGACCAAGGGTTATGGGTTCATCAAGCCGATGGCCGGCGATAAGGACGTGTTCGTCCATATCTCGGCGGTCGAGCGCGCCGGACTCTCGACCCTCAACGAAAATCAGGTTGTCGAATACGACCTCGTGGAAAATCGCGGCAAGAGTTCCGCGGAAAACCTGAAGGTCTCATAGACTTCGTCACGATCTGCGCAAGCAATCATGATGCACCACCCCCGGCTCGCGCCGGGGGATTTTATTTGTCGCTCGAAATGCCATTTCAGCCGGCGAGCATCCGGCGCTCGCGCGCCCGGATCAGGCCGACCACCGTCTCATTGACCGGCGTTGCTATCCCGAGCGGCTTGCCGAGCCGCGGGATGGCGCCATTGATGGCGTCGACCTCGCAGCGGCGGCCGGCATTGTAGTCCAGCAGCATCGACGGCCGCGCGTCGGGAATCTTGCCGCCGAGCTTTTTGATGTGCTCGATCGGATCGCCGACGTCGAGCCGGACACTGGAAGCTTTTGCTACGGCGACCGCCTCTTCGGCGCAGCCCCGCGCCACGCTCCAGGCGTCGGCGTCGTCGAGGATTTGCCCGATCGTCAGTCCGGTGATGCAGGAGCTACCGGAAAACGCGACGTTCATGATCAGCTTTTCCCAGACCATCTGCTTGATGTCGTCGAACAGCGCGACCTTGAAGCCGGCCGACTCCCAGATTTTTCCCGAGGCTTGCAGCAGCTGTTTCGGCAAGCCGGCAAAGGCGCCGAAGCGGATCATCTCCATGCCATTGTGATGGGCATGGCCGGGCGCCCGTATCGACGCCCCGAAACCCCCGACCACGCCGACGGCGATGCGATCGGCGCCGAGAATGGGCGCAGCGATCTCAGGCGATCCCAGCCCGTTCTGGATGGTCTGCACGATGGTTTCGGGACCCAGCAACGGAAGACAGGACCGCGCCGCCGCCTCCACGTCGAAGGCCTTGGTGGCGATGATGACGAGGTCGCACGGCCCGATACCGTCGGTCGTTGTCGAGGCATGAATCGGCACCGTGCGATCGCCGCTGGCGCCCTCGCAGCGCAGGCCTTTGGAGGCCATCGCCTCGGCGTGATCGGGCCACAGCGTGACGGCGTGGACCTCATGGCCTGCATCGACCATCAGCGCGGCATAGACCGATCCCATGGCGCCACAGCCGACTATCGCGATCTTTGCCATCTCTGCTTTCCCTTCAAGCCCAAGCCCTTCAAGCTGAATCCCTTCAAGCCGCCGCCTTGCAGCCGGCGATCTCGCCAAGCTCCGGATAGAATCGCGCGGCCATGCGGCCGACATAACGTCTCAGATTGTCGTGGCTCGCGGCCGCCTGCTGCAGTGGCGACTCGAATAGCGGGCACATCGAACTGATGACGAACGCAAAGATTGTGGCGTCCGCGCCGGACGGCTCATTGCCCATGAAAAACGGCTTGCTGGCGAGGTAGTCGGCGATGGCCTGCAGCGAGCGCGATCCCAGTTCGGCGATTTCCGTTGCGCTGTGCCGTCCCATGCCGTGGCCGTGCAGGGATTTCTTGACCTTGCGCCGGACCATCGCGACGACCAACGGACGGATGATCGCGGGCGCGGCCTTGAAAAACTCCCGCGGCCCCCTCTGGAAGTTGGCGTCATCCATCCAGCGCGCATGGACCATGGCCCAGTACAGGTTGTCCTCGGCCATCTTCTCGAATGCCCAGGCAATCGCGCGTTGCTCACTTGTCAGCCCTTGGTCGAAATCGACCTTGTACTTCTTCTCGAGGTGCCAGCGGATCAGGGTGGAATCGCCGAGCAATTCACCGTCATCGTCGATATAGGGAATCTTGCCCTTGGGCGCCTTTGAGAAACTCATCGGCGCTTTCTGAAACGGCAGCTTCGACATCCGCAACAGGGTTTCGGCTTTGGTGACGAAAGGGCTGGCGTCGGGAAGTCCGAAATTTGGACCGGAACCGAACAAGGTAATCATGGGAGCTCCCGATATCGGCGGCACAATGCGATGAACTCGTAGCACCGGTGGTGCTGAATTATCCAGCCGTGGGCGAAATCAGCGTACCGTCGGGGTTCGCGTTTGCGGACGTCCTGCAGATGTCGCCTTCGAGGCGCGCCCGGCCGCTGGCGAGCAGCCG
>CALROE020000145.1:0-7295 GCA_943369715.1 Bradyrhizobium ivorense | reverse complement strand
GTTGCGGCAGCCGAAATATCCGGAGCCGATTTCCCAGATCAGGTCGCCGCCGTTTTCCTGGTGGTAGGGACTGACGCCGCCTTCGCCGGTGTCATGCGCGAACCCGCCCTTTTTGGCGCCGGCATTCAGCGCGCGCACCGCGTTGGGGCTGAGCGCGCCAAAACTCATCGCCGAGATATTGAACACCGAGGCCGAATAAGGCCTGGTGCAATCCGGGCCGCCGATCGTGATGCGGAATTTCTCGCTGGCATGCGTCTTGGGCGCCATCGAATGGTGCATCCATTCGTAGCCTTCCTTGTAGACGTCCTCCTGCGTTCCGAACGGCCGCTTGTCGAGCACCATCTTGGCGCGCTGATAGATCACGGCGCGGGTGTCGCGGCTGAACGGCATGCCGTCCTTCTCGCTCTCGAAGAAGTACTGACGCATCTCCGGCCGGATCTCCTCGAGCAGGAAGCGCAGATGCCCCGAGATCGGATAGTTGCGCAGAACCGCGTGGTTCTCCTGCACGAGGTCGCGAATACCGAGCAATGTGAGGCCGCCGAAGATCAATATCGGGATCGCGAGCAATTCCCAAACCTTGAGCTTGGCATCGACAATCCCGATACCGACCAGCAATGCCGTAACGACGGCGCAAATCGTCAGAACGATGTAGCGCGGCGAGAACGGAAGCATTAGCGTTTCCATGGGACCCCTCCGGCGAATGTCGCCGCATTATTTTTTATCGGCCTTGAGCCTGATCGAACTTCAGAACGATGCTGTACACGATAACAGGCGTTACAGGTTACGGATATGATGGTGGAGCGTTTCACGGCAGGCTACCGAAATAGCGGGCGGCGAATCAATGCGTCAGGCCGCGCGGGCGGCGGCGCTCGAAATGTTGCTGCAGTGCAATGCGGCGGCGGCGTCCCGGTGAGGAGCCAACGGTTCACGCAAATGCGCCCGACGGCTCGCCAGTGACGGGCTGTATCCGTGGCCACCTATGGTCGTTTGTTGCGCCGGGCCGTCGCCAAAGCTGTCGTAAAACCGACAGCGGTGGCTGTCGATCCCGGCTCTGCCGCGCACCGCCGAAGAGCGCTGCACCGCGTCCGGGACGCGGGACCTAACGCTCCACGAATGCCTTCTCGATGACGAAATGGCCGGGCTCGCTGTGGCTGCCTTCGAGAAAGCCGCGGGTCTCGAACATCACCTTGAGCTCTTCCAGCATGCCGGGGCTGCCGCACATCATGATGCGGTCGATCTCGATGTCGAGCGGCGGCTGATGGATGTCGTTGAACAGCTGCTCCGAGGTGATGAGGTCGGTGATGCGGCCGCGGTTGCGGAACGGCTCTCGCGTCACGGTCGGATAATAGGAGAGCTTCCCGGTCAGAAGCGGCCCGAACAATTCGTCATCGCGCAATCTCGCGACCAGCTCCTCACCATAGGCGAGCTCGGAGACCTGCCGGCAGCCATGCACCAGCACGATGCTGTCGAACCGCTCGTAGACGTCGGGGTCCTTGATCAGGCTCGCGAACGGCGCCAGCCCCGTTCCGGTCGACAGCAGCAGCAGGCGCTTGCCCGGGATCAGATTGTCTGAAATCAGCGTGCCGGTGGCCTTGCGTCCGACCAGGATGGTATCGCCTTCCCGGATCTTCTGCAGCTTCGAGGTCAGCGGGCCGTCGGCGACCTTGATCGAGAAGAATTCCAGCGCTTCCTCGTGATTGGCGCTCGCCATCGAGTAGGCGCGCAGCAGCGGACGGCCGTCGACCTCCAGCCCGATCATGGCGAACTGGCCGTTCTGGAATCGAAAGCCGGAATTGCGGGTGGCGGTGAAGCTGAAAAGCGTATCGGTCCAGTGCCGGACGGAAAGAACTTTCTCTCTATGGAATGCGCTCATGTGATTTCGTTTTTCCTGACGGCTTGCTTTGGCACGAACGAGTTGTTTGGCCCCGAAAGGAGCTAAACACCCCTGCAATGATGGGTGATCTGGCGTTTCAGCTACGCCGAAACGGGAGATAGTCAACCAGCCTTGAAGCGCAATTGCGCGCTCACAATGGCAGTCGATTCACCTCGAAAAGGGGTTCGGAAAATTGGCATCGTGCAAACGACGCAGGCGCAATTAACTTGCTGAAATTGGCGTCGATCCGGCAGTAAATTGCCCCGCGCGGCCGGAAACATCGTTAAAGATAAAACCAGCAAAAATGGAATGCCAGGTCGCCGGATATCGCATGCGAAACCTAAGGGAATTCCGATCGGGCAAGCCGAGCCATTACCCGGACCAATCGGTCTATGCGGCCTGGGCCTGCGCCGAATTTGGCCTTGATTTCACGGACATCGACGCCGGGACGGGGCTGGTCTTCAGCGTCAGTTCGGCGAACCGAAGCCTCCATTTCGGCGCCGGACGATGTTCCTGGTATCCGCAGAACAACGCCACCGCCTCGACGCTGGCGTCCGACAAATATTTCGCGGGCCGGATTCTGACGCAGGCCGGTGTCGCCGCGCTCGGCGGCGAGTACTTCTTTCTGCACGACCGGCACCGCGCCCATCGCCCGACCGGGCACGAGCGCGAGGATGCGCTGGCGCATCTTGCGAAACTGGGCGGCTCGGCCTTCGTCAAACCGCTGACGGGATCGCGCGGCGACTTCGCGCAGGCACTGCATGACGGGACCGCGCTGATAAAATACCTCGGTGAGGTCGCGCAGTATTACGACGCGATCCTGATGCAGCCGATCGTTGCAGGCAACGAGTATCGGGTTTTTCTGCTCGACGACGCGGTTCTCTTTACCGCGCGCAAACAACCGCCGTCGATTGTCGGCGACGGCGCCAGCCGCATTCGCGACCTCCTCACTGCACATAATGACGGCCTGCAATCGCGCGGCCTGTCGCCGGTTTCCATCGAAGCCGACGCCGCATTCGACGCCGTGCTGCCCGCGGGCGAACGCTGGGAGATTCCCGGGCGGATGAACCTGAGCGCCGGGGGAACGATGGTGCTCGAAGCGCCACCTTCCGAGGCCGCATTGACGCTGGCGAGGCAGGCGGCGCGGGCGCTCGGGCTGCGCGTCGCCGCCATCGACCTGTTTACCGATATCGGCGGCGATCCCGAAGCGATGCAGGTGATCGAGGTCAACTCCAATCCCTCGATCCGCATGCTGGAGCAATCCGGTCGCGGCGACCTGATCCTGAAAATCTGGCATCATGGTTTTTCCGCGATGGGGCTGCTGTAGTGTTTGAACTTCCGAAATTCGGCAACGGCATTTGCCTGGGCCGAATGGCCGAGCTGCTCGACGAGCTCGCCGTCGATCGCGCGAAACTCAAGCGCATCTCGGTCGTCGTCACCGGGTCGAACGGCAAGGGCTCCACCGCGGCATTCTGCGCCGGCATCGGCCGCGCCTATGGCCTGCGCACGGGATTGTTCACCTCGCCGCATCTGTATCGTTTCAACGAACGAATTCAGGTCGATGGCGCCGAGATCGGCGATGCCGATCTGACGCGATTGGCGTCGCGGACCGAAGCCGCGATCGCCAGGATCGCGGCGCGGCGCGGCGAACAATTCGGCGCCTTCGAAGCCCTGTTTGCGCTGGCCTGCCTGCATTTTCAGGAGACGGCATGCGATTTCGCGGTGTTCGAGGCCGGCATCGGCGGACGCTACGACGTAACGCGGCTGGTCGGCACGCTCACAACCTGCGTCACCTCGGTGGATTACGAGCATGTCGCACTGCTCGGTCATTCGCTTGACTTGATCGCCGCCGACAAGAGCGACGCCTGCGCTGCCGGCGGCACCATCGTCTATGGCGAGAATTGTGCGAACCTGAAGCCGAATCTGATCGAATATAACCGCCATCGCGAGGTGACCTCGCGCTTTATCCGCGACGATATCGCAATCGGCGGCGAGATCGCCACGGCAGCGCGGCAGCAGTTCGATTTCCGGTTCGGGGCGTACGATTTTCGAGCGCTGGAAATCAGCCTGCAGGGCGCATTCCAGTTCAACAATGCCGCCATCGCGATCGCCATTTTCCTGCTCTGGCTGCGGCGCGTGCGGCCCGGCGCCGATGCTGCGGGGTGCGAGGCCGCCGTGCGATCGGGCCTTCTCGAGACGGGCTGGCCGGGCCGCCTCGAAACCATCAAACCTGACCCGCTCACGGTCGTCGATGTCGGTCATACCCCCGACGGCGTCAGGCAGTCGCTGGCCAGTCTCACGGCAATCCATGGCGCGGAGGACTGGATTCTCGTCATCGGCATTTCCAGCGACAAGAAGGCTGACGAGATCGTCGGCGCATTGGCGCCGGCCTTCGGCACCGTCATCTGCACCCGCGCCCATCACAAGGGTGCGGATGCAGAAGCCATCGCAAGCTCGGTGCGCAAGGCCAATCCGCGAGCCGACGTTCGCATCGCCGCAACGGTCGCGGAAGCCGTGGCCATGAGCCAGCAACTCGCCGCCGCGCAGAAACGAAGGATCTACGTCGCCGGCGGACTGTTTTTGGCGATCGAATATGCCACCGTTGCGCGAGGCGGCCGCGCGGAGGATTTGAAATTCTTCTGACGGTGAATTTGCTCTGGCGTCGAACCCAACGCATAATGTGGGAAACTGCATGTCAGGGAGAGAGCGCCATGAGCGAAACAGTCAATCGCCAGATCCTTCTGGTTGAAAAGCCCACCGGAAAGCTCGGGCCCGAGCATTTCAAACTGACACAGGCCGCCATCCCCGAACCGAAGGATGGCGAAGTGCTGCTCAAGGTCCGCTACATCTCGCTCGACGCCGCCAACCGGGCGTGGATGCATGGCGCGACCTACCGCGCGGCGGTCGAGGCCAATACGGTGATGGCCGGCGGCGGCATCGCCGAGGTGGTGGCGTCGAAGGACCCCAGCCTCAAGCCCGGCGATATCGTGTTCGGCGACACCGGCTGGCAGGACTACGCCGCCGTTCCGGCAAAACACCTCAGCAAGATGCCGAAGCTGGAGCCGATGACGCATCTGCTCAGCGTCTACGGCATCGCCGGCCTCACCGCCTATTTCGGGCTGCTCGACATCGGCAAGCCGAAGGCCGGCGAGACCGTGGTGGTCTCGGCCGCGGCCGGCTCGGTCGGCTCGATCGTCGGCCAGATCGCGAAGATCAAGGGATGCCGTGTCGTCGGCATCGCCGGCGGCAAGGACAAGTGCGACTGGCTGGTCAACGAGCTCGGCTTCGACGCCGCGGTCGATTACAAGGACGGCGCGGTGTTCAAGGCGCTGCGCGCCGCCGCGCCCAAGGGCATCGACGTCTATTTCGACAATGTCGGCGGCGACATACTGGAAGCCTGTCTCGCCCTGATGAACAATCGCGGCCGCATCGCCTGCTGCGGCGCGATCTCGCAATATGACGGCGTGCCCTCGGCCACCGGGCCGCGCGGCGTGCCCGGCCTGATCGTGGTGAAGCGCCTCATCATGCAGGGTTTCATCGTGATGGATTATATGGACCGGCGCGATCAGGCGCTGAAGGACCTGCAATCCTGGGTCGCTTCCGGCAAGCTGAAGGTCCAGGAGGACGTCATCAACGGCCTGGAGAATACCCCGAAGGCCCTGATCGGACTGTTGGCCGGCGAAAACCGCGGCAAGCGGATGGTGAAGGTGTAGTGCTGGATCGTAGGGTGGGCAAAGGCGCGCTTTGCGCCGTGCCCACCATCTATCCGCGTCGTGATCGAAGATGGTGGGCACGCTTCGCTTTGCCCACCGTACGAGCTAATGCGTCACTCCCGGCACCGTTTGCGGCGCCGGCGCTTCGCTCTTCCGCCCCGCCAGCCAGTTCTCGAACCGCTGCACCACGACGAAGAACGTCGGCACGAACAGCACGGCAAGGCAGGTCGAGGCAATCATGCCTGAAAAAACCGTGATGCCGATCGACTTGCGGGCGCTGGCGCCGGCGCCGGTCGCCAGCACCAGCGGCACCACGCCGAGGATGAAGGCAAACGAGGTCATCAGGATCGGGCGGAATCGTGCCCGCGCCGCCTCGATCGCGGATTCCATCAGCGGCTTGCGGTCGCGCACATGCAGCTCCAGCGCCACCTCGACGATCAGGATGGCGTTCTTGGCCGACAGCGCGATCAACAGGATGATGCCGATCTGGGTGTAGAGGTTGTTCTCGATCCGCAATCCCGTCAGCACCGCCATCGGACCGAGCAGCGAGAGCGGCACCGCCAGAATCACCGAAATCGGCGCGTACCAGCTTTCATATTGTCCGGCCAGCACCAGGTACACCAGCAGCAAGGCCAGGCCGAACGCCCAGTAGATCTGACCGCCGACCACCTTCTCCTGGTACGACATCGCGGTCCACTCATAGCCGGTGCCCGGCGGCAGGGTTTTGGCGGCAATCTCCTCCATCAGCGCCATCGACTGGCCCGAGCTGTAGCCGGTGGCCGGCAGGCCGATCACCGTCGCGGACGGATAGAGATTGTAGAGGCTGATCAGCGACGGGCCGACCGACGGCGTGATCTTCGCCACGGTGCCGAGCGGGATCATGTCGCCCTGCGAGTTGCGCACCATCAGCTTCTCGATGTCGCGCGGGGTCAGGCGAAACTGCGAATCCGCCTGGGCGTAGACCTGGAAGGTGCGCCCGAACTTGTTGAACTGGTTGACGAAGCTCGAACCCATATAGGACGACAGCGTCGAGAAGATCTGGTCGGTGGTGACGTGCAGGGTCTGGGTCTTGACCCGGTCCACCTCGACGTCGAACTGCGGCACCATCGAGCGGAACGACGAGCTGACGCGCTGCAGCGCGCTTTGCGACTGGCCATTCGCGACGATCGCGCCGGCGATCGCCTGCAGCTTGCCGTAATCGGCATTGCCGTCGCGCAGTTGAACCTGCATGGCAAAGCCGGCGGCATTGCCGATGCCCTGGATCGGCGGCGGCGGCACCACCAGGATCCGCGCTTCCGGGATCGCCGACATCTTCTCGTTCAGCCCGACGAACAGCGATCGCAAATCCTGGCCCGGGCCGCGGGCGCTCCACTCTTTCAGGATCAGATAGGCGACGCCGGCATTGGCGAGGCTGGACGAATTGTCGAGCGCCGAGATGCCGGCGATGCTGATCACCTGGTCGACGCCGGGCGTCGTGCCGGCGAGGTCGCTGACCTGCTTCATCACATTCTGGGTGCGGTCGAGTGCAGCGCCATCTGGCAACTGCACCGCGACCAGCAGGTAGCCCTGATCCTCGATCGGAATGAAGCCGGTCGGCACCCGCGACAGGCCCCAGCCGGCAATGCCGATCAGGATCAATGCAGCCATCACCGACACGCCGCTGTGCGCGACCAGCCGGCCGATCAGCCTTGCATAGCCGCGCTCGACGC
>CALROE020000144.1:0-7311 GCA_943369715.1 Bradyrhizobium ivorense | reverse complement strand
TATTTTCAACAACGGCATACCGCGGCCGGTATCCGCATCCATCTCGGTGTGCAGGCCACTGCCATCGAGGGCGACGGCGGCCGCGTCACCGGGGTCAGCCTCAGCGACGGCCGCCATATCCCGGCGGACCTGGTCGTGGTCGGTGTCGGTGTCCTGCCCAATGTCGAACTGGCAGGTGAGGCCAGCCTGCCGGTGGCGTCGGGTGTCATCGTCGACGAGCAATTGCTGACGTCGGACCCCGATATCTCGGCGATCGGCGACTGCGCGTTGTTCGTCAGTGTGCGCTTCGGTGCCTCGCTGCGGCTGGAGTCGGTGCAGAACGCCACCGATCAGGCGCGTTGCGTGGCGGCGCGGCTGACCGGCGATGCCAGGACCTATGACGGTCTGCCATGGTTCTGGAGCGACCAGGGCGATGACAAGCTGCAGATTGCCGGCCTGACCACCGGCTACGATCGCGTGGTGGTGCGCGGCGACCCGGCGCAGCGATCGTTCTCGGCCTTCTGCTATAAATCCGGGCAGCTGGTCGGCGTCGAGTCCGTCAACCGTGCGTCGGATCACGTGTTCGGACGCAAGATCCTGGCGCTGGGCCGTTCGATCGAGCCGGAACAGGCGGCGGATTTGAGTTTCGATCTGAAGGCGGCCCTTACTTAAGTTGGCTTTGTCGCCACTTGCATCCGCACTTCATATCGGCGACGTTGTCGACTGAGGGCCCGTCAACGAGGTCCCGGTAATAATTTGAAGGGGAGCGAAACATGTCCGTTTGGACGCGCCGTGCAGTTTTGTCGACGGCATTCATCATCGCAGCTGCCATTGCAGGACCGGCTTCGGCCCAGACCAAGCTTAAATGGGCGCATGTCTACGAGGTCGCCGAGCCCTATCATACCCAGGCGCTGTGGGCCGCCGAGGAAATCAAGAAGCGCACCTCCGGCCGCTATGAAATCGGAGTGTTTCCGGCGTCCCAGCTCGGCAACGAGAACCAGATCAATGAGGGCCTCGGTCTCGGCACCGTGGACATGATCTACACCGGCACGTCGTTCGCCGGCTCGATCCACAAGCCGCTGGCGATTTCCGGCGCGCCGTTCATGGTGCGCGACTTCAATCACTGGAAATCCTATCGCGACAGCAAGCTGTTCCGCGACATCGCCAAGGGTTACGAAGACAAGACCAGGCACAAGATCGTCGCGCTGACCTATTACGGCGAGCGCATGGTCACCGCCAACAAGGAAATCAAGAAGCCCGAGGACATGAAGGGCATGAAGCTGCGGGTGCCGCCGGCGCCGCTCTATCTGATGCTGGCGAAATCGGTCGGCGCCAACGCCACGCCGATCGCGTTCGCCGAAGTGTACCTCGCGCTGCAGCAGGGCACCGTCGACGGCCAGGAGAACCCGCTGCCGACCATCATGGCCAAGAAGTTCTACGAGGTGCAGAGCCACGTCATGCTGACCGGGCACATCATCGAATCGCTGCTGACCATCACCGGCACCCATGTCTGGTCGAAACTGTCGGATGCCGACAAGAAGGTGTTCGAGGAAGTGCTGGTGCAGGCGGCGGCCAAATCGTCGGATCAGATTCGTGAGTCCGAGCAGAAGATCGCGGACGAGCTGCGCAAGCTCGGCAAGACCGTGGTCACGGTCGATCGCGAAGCGTTCCGCAAGGCGGCGATCCCGCTGCACAACGACGCCTCGGCCGGCGCCGGCTGGACCCAGGCGCAGTATGACGAGTTTCAGGCGCTGAAGTAGGAAGCTCTCAACTCGTCGTCCCGGCGAACGCCGGGACCCATACGCCGTGTCGTTTCGGTAGCGCAAGGTCGCAGAGACCTTTTGTCCACCCGGGCGCCGCGGAGTATGGGTCCCCGCGCCTCGTGCGCAATTGCGCACTAGGCGGGGACGACACCGAGAAATATGCGAGACTCTCCGCCATGAACACCACTTCCAAATCCCCCAACGCCGCGCCGTCCGACGACGTTCACCTGATCGTCGTCGAGGACGAAGAGGTCGTGATCGAGCACCATCCGGAGGACTGGATCGCATTCGTGCTGTTCTGGGCGCTCGCCTTCATCGTCTTCCTGCAGTTCTTCACCCGCTATATCCTCAACGACAGCCTGGCCTGGACCGAGGAGATCGCGCGCTACGGCCTGATGTCGCTGGCGTTCATCGGCGGCGCGGTGGTGACGCGCAAGAAGGCGCATATCGCGGTCGAGCTGGTGTCGAATCTGATGGGTCCTGGCCCCGTTCGGGCCGCGCTGCTGGCGCTGGTCGATTTCATCACCCTCGGATTCATGGGCCTGCTGGCGTATTTTTCGGTGACGATCGTCGAGCGCATGCATTCGCAGCCGATGACCGTGTTCGACATGCCGATGAGTCTGGTCTACGGCCTCGTCGGCCTCGGCTGCTTCATGATGCTGGCGCGCCAGATCCAGGTGGTCTGGAAAAACGCCCGCGACGGCTGGCGGCGCGCGCCCGACGTCGCCGATCAAATTCACGCCGATTGAAAGCCGGGTTGACCGATGCCGATCCTGATTTTCGTATTCTTTGCGACGTTGCTGGCCGGAATTCCCGTGTTCATCGCGCTGGCGTTCTCGTCGCTGCTCTACACCCACTTCATCGCCGGGATTCCCGATTTCGTGATCCTGCACCGGATGGCGGGCGGGCTCGACAGTTTTCCGCTGCTGGCGGTGCCGTTCTTCATTCTCGCCGGCAATCTGATGAATTCCGCGGGGATTACCAACCGCATCTATGATTTCGCGGTGGCGACCTGCGGCTGGATGAAGGGCGGGCTCGCCCACGTCAACATCTTCGGCTCGGTGATCTTCGCCGGCATGTCCGGCACCGCGATTGCGGACGCCGCCGGTCTCGGCACCATCGAAATCAAGGCAATGAAGGACCACGGCTACAGCACCGAATTTGCGGTCGGCGTCACCGCGGCGTCCGCCACGCTCGGTCCGATCATCCCGCCGTCGCTGCCTTTCGTGATCTACGGCATGATGGGTAACGTCTCGATCGGCGCGCTGTTTCTCGGCGGCTTCATCCCCGGCGTCGTCATGACGCTCTTCATGATGCTCTATGTCAGCTATTGCGCGCGGCGTTACGGCATGGGCCGGGATCAGTCGTTTCGCTGGGACGTTCTGTTCAAGACCTTCATCGCGGCTCTGCCGGCGCTGATGACGCCGATTATCATCGTCGGCGGCATGACCTTCGGCTGGTTCACACCGACTGAAGCTGCGATCGCAGCCTGTACCTGGGCGCTGATGCTCGGCATCTTCCTGTACCGTTCGCTGTCGCTGAAGCAGTTCTACAAGGTCACGATGGACACCATCGAGACCACGTCCGGTGTGCTGCTGATCGTTGCCGCGGCCTCCCTGTTCGGCTGGGTGCTGACGACGACGCGCCTGACGGAAGCCGGCGCCGAGGCATTGCTGCAGCTGACCAACAACAAGTACATCATCCTGCTCCTGATCAACGTCTTGCTGCTGATCGTCGGCTGCTTCCTTGAACCGATCGCCTCGATCAGCATCCTGGTGCCGGTGTTGATGCCCATCATCCTGAAAGTGGGTATCCACCCGGTTCATTTCGGCGTGGTAATGACGCTCAATCTGATGATCGGACTGTTGCATCCGCCGCTCGGCATGGTGCTGTTCGTCTTGTCGAGAATTGCAAAGCTGTCGATCGAGCGGACCACCATGGCAATTCTGCCCTGGCTGATACCGCTCATGATGTCGCTGATCGCGATCACGCTGATCCCCGAATTGACGCTGTGGCTGCCGCGCACCATGGGAATGTTGAAGTAGTTAGTCTTCGCCGGGACGACCCGCGGAGAGTACGGCGTTGACTTCCACCGCCGTCGGCATCGACGGCGCGGCCCCCATCCGCTGTACGCAGACCGAGGCCGCGGCATTGGCATAATCCAGCGCGCGGCGAACCGATTGGCCACCGGCGAGCTGCGCTGCGACCGCGCCGACAAAACAATCGCCGGCACCGGTGGTATCGACAGCCTTCACCGTTCGGCCCGCAACGATCATTGGTTCGCCATCGATGAGTGCCAGCACGCCGCGCTTGCCCAGTGTCACGCAGATGATGCTGTCCTTGCCGATCGGCAGCGAACGCGCGGCCAAGATGAAGCGCGCGGGATCGTCGGTGTCGCGAAGCTCGGTCTTTGTCAGCAGGCCGAGTTCGGTTTCATTGAGGATCAGGATATCGACGAGTTCGAGCAGTTCAGCGCCGAATTCGACGGCGGGCGCCGGATTGAGGATGGTGGTCGCACCGGCGGCACGGGCGCGTTTGAAGAAGGCGCCGATCGTGGGCAGCGGAATCTCGAACTGGCTGACCGCGATGTCGCCCTTCACGAGGACGGGCGAGGCGACATCGGCCGCGCTCACCAGCGCATTGGCGCCGGCAATGACGACGATGGTGTTGTCGGCATTGGCGGCCGTGATGACGGCCGTTCCGGTATAGGCGCCGGCGGTTGCCTGCACGAAACCCAGGTCCACTCCCTGTGCGGCGAGGAATGCCTTCAACTGATCGCCGGAAGCATCCGTGCCGAGCCGGCCGATCAGCGTCGTTGGAGCGCCGAGCTTTGCGGCGGCAACCGCCTGGTTGGCGCCCTTGCCGCCGGGAAAGTGGAGCAGCGCGGTGCCGGCGACGGTCTCGCCGATGCGGGGATGCCGGTCGGCCGTTGCCACCACATCCATGTTGATGCTGCCGGCAACGAATACGCGGCCCATGCCTTATACCCAGGAAGCCTCACGAGAGGCGATGCGAGAGGTGATCAGACCCGGACACCAAACTCCTGCCTGACGGCTTCGATGTCGGACAGCGTCGGCAATCCGGCTTCGTTGCCGAGGCGCTGGATCTTGTAGGTCGAGGCCGCGCGCGCGAACTCGAAATGATCGTGCCAGCTTTTGCCGGGATTGGCGAGATAGGAATAGACATAGGCGCCATGGAACACGTCGCCGGCGCCGTTGGTGTCGAGCACGCGCTCGCGCGGGATCGGCAGCGCGGGAAGCGTGTGAACCGCGCCGGTCTCGTCGTACCAGAGCAGGCCTTTTTCACCCAGGGTGACGCCGCCGACCCGGCAACCCCGGCTCTTGAGGTAATCCAGCATCTTGTCCGGCGTCATATCCATCTGCTCGCACAGCCGCTCGGCGACGATGGCGACGTCGATGTATTCCAGCAACTCGTCAGTATTGGTGCGCAGTCCGCCGCCGTCGAGCGAGGTCAGGATACCGGCCTCGCGGCACAGTTTGGCGTAGTGGATCGCTGCGTCCGGCTGGTGGCCGTCGACATGCAGCACGCGGCAGCCGCCGAGGTTCAACAACGGGAAGGGGTGGATATGCTCGTCGTCGCGGCAGCGCACGATCGCCCGCTTGCCGTCCTTCGGCATGATGAAGGACAGCGACGAGGAATTGACCTTGCGCGGATGGATCGAGATTCCGTACTTCGCGCTCATGTCCTGAAACATGCGTCCCAGCCAGTCATTGGCGACGGTGGCGATCAGGTCGGGCACGATGCCGAGCTTGGCGCAGCAGAATGCCGCGGTGACCGCGTTGCCGCCGAACGAGACTGCGTAGGCGGAAGCGACATGCTTCTCGTCGCCGGTCGGCATATGGTCGGTGATGAACGTTACGTCGATATAGGTCTGTCCAATGAAGAGCGCCTGCATAAATCTGTCCGTGGTGGCTGAGGGGTGGTCCCGGCCGGCAGCGATACATTAGCACCGCTTATGGCGGATCATTCGCTGAAATTATTCGCAAGTGTGCCATCTTAATCGCTTGAGATAACCACAGGGCGGGACTACGACCGTGCTGAAGTGTCGTCGGCGTGCAGCCGGGCTAACGGCCTGTGCCGCTCCCGGTTCCTGCCAGCAGGACAAAAGGTGAGGGAACGATGACCGTCTATTCCGGTCCGGTGTTCGAGATGGCGGTCAACCAGTTCGGGGTGATCGCCAATCATCTGTCGATCCCGATGGACGAGCGCGACCGCCTGCTGCTGCCGAAGCGGGCGGTGATCGTCTCTTGTCCGATTCATCGCGACGACGGCTCGATCACGGTGTTCGAAGGCTACCGGGTGCAACATCACCTCACGCTCGGCCCGACCAAGGGCGGCACCCGGTTTGCCCCGTCCGTCGATATCGGCGAGGTGGCGGCGCTGGCGATCTGGATGAGCTGGAAATGCGCGCTGGTGGGGCTGCCCTATGGCGGCGCCAAGGGCGGCGTCCGGGTCGACCTGTCCACCATTTCGAAGCGCGAACTGGAGTCGCTGTCGCGGCGCTACATGCAGGAAATGATCCCGTTCGTCGGGCCGCATACCGACGTGATGGCGCCGGACATGGGCACCAACGAGCAGGTGATGGCCTGGTTCATGGACACCTATTCGATGTACCAGGGCCGCACCGTGACCGAGATCGTCACCGGCAAGCCGGTGGCCTCCGGCGGCACGCTGGGACGCCGCGAAGCTACCGGACGCGGCGTCACGCATCTCGCCAAGCGCGTGCTGAATGAATTATCGATCAGCCTGAATGGCGCCACCGCCGTGATCCAGGGCTTCGGCAATGTGGGCTCCTACGCGGCGCTGGAGTTGCAGCAGTTCGGCATCAAGGTGATCGCGGTCAGCGATCACACCGGCGCGCTGCACGATCCCGCCGGCCTCGATATCCCGGCGCTGATGCGGCACGCCGGCAAGCACGGCAGCATCGCCGGCTTTTCCAGCCAGCTGCAATTCGATCCCGCTGATATCCTGACGCTGCCCTGCGACGTGCTGGTGCCGGCGGCGACGGAACGGGTGATCGACGCCAAGATCGCGGAAAATCTCAAATGCCGGGTGCTGGCGGAAGCCGCCAACGGCCCGACCACGCCGGACGCCGACCTGGTGCTGGAAAAGCGTCAGAACGAAGTCTTTTTGATTCCCGACGTGCTCTGCAACGCTGGCGGCGTTATCGTCAGCTATTTCGAATGGGTGCAGGACCTGCAGCAGCTGTTCTGGGAAGAAGAGGAAGTGACGCGGCGCGAATATCAGATCCTCGACCGCGCCTTCGAGGCGATGGTGGCGCGCTCCAGGGCCGACAAGATCCCGCACCGTACCGCCGCGATGGCGATCGGCGTCGAGAAGGTCCGCGCCGCCAAGAATACGCGGGGGCTATTTCCGTGATCACCGGGCTCGACCACATCGTGGTGCTGCTCGAAGATATCGAGGCAGGCACCAAGGCCTACGAAGTCCTGCTCGGGAGAGCTCCGTCGTGGCGAGGCCGCAGCGACGGCGCCGAAACCGTATTGTTCACCCTCGACAACATGACACTGGAACTGATGGCGCCGGCCGG
>CALROE020000143.1:0-7315 GCA_943369715.1 Bradyrhizobium ivorense | reverse complement strand
CTATTGCCCACGGTGACGCTGCAGGCCTCGGTGCAGCAGTCTCAGGAACAGACCATGACGATCCAGCGCTCGTTCGGCGCCTCGGCGCTCGCGCAGCTTTCGGTCCCGGTCTATCAGGGCGGCGCCGAATACGCGCTGATCCGCCAGTCCAAGGAAACCCTGGCGCAACAGCGCCTCAACCTCGAACAGGTTCGCGACCAGACCCGCGCCAATGTGGTGACGGCATGGGGACAGCTGGTGGCGGGCAAGGCGCAGGTGCAGTCCGCGCAGGCGCAGGTTTCGGCATCCGAGATCGCGCTCAACGGCGTGCGCGAGGAAGCCAAGGCCGGACAGCGCACCACGCTCGACGTGCTGAACGCCCAGCAGGCGCTGGTCAACGCCCGCGTCGCGCTGGTCACGGCACAGCACGATCGCGTGGTCGCGTCCTATGCCGTTCTGAACGCCGTGGGCCGCTTGTCGCCGGTGGTGCTCAAGCTTCCCACCACCGTCTACGACCCCAGTGTGCATTATCACCAGGTCCGCGACAGCTGGTTCGGTGTTCGCGTTCCCGACGGCCGCTGATCCTCACCATCGCTGCATGAGCACAGGCCGCCTCCTTGAGCGCTCGCGAGCGTGAAAGGGGCGGCGCGTTGCTTGCAATCAATTGTTGCCATGACATACCGTTGCCAGAGGCAGCAGGGCGATTCGCGCCGCATCTGAAACAGCATAAGGCCGCGACGCTTCGGTGCCCTGGGCAGGGGCGAGATCCCGAACGATGTGTTGAGCGGCGCTTGATCTGGGGACAAGTCAGGCTTGAGCGGTGAAAATCCCGGCCTGCATCTCCAGAACCGGCAAATCCTGTCTGGCTTGGTGTAAAACGCTCCGGAGGGCGTTGATGATGTGGAGTCGGCGATGACGCAACCTGCAAAGGTCCAGGAACCCTCGATGGAGGAGATTCTGGCGTCGATCCGTCGTATCATCGCCGACGACGAAGCCAAGCCGCCGGTTGCCGAAAAACCCGCCAGCCCGGCGGCCCCTGCGAAGCCGGCCGCGGCGGCGCCAGCGGCCAAGCCTGCCGCCATGGCCGACATTCCGCCATCGGCGATTGCCCCGGCACCCAAGCCCGCCCCCCCGCCGGCCAAACCCGCAGCCCCTCCCGCGGCGCCCGCGCCCGCCGTATCCAACAGCCAGGACGACATCGACGCCCTGCTCAACGGCCTCGACGAGGCGACCGTGCCGGAGGAAATCCGTCCGCCCTTGCCCGACGGTGATGTGTTCGAACTCACCGACGACATGGCGGTCGCGATGGAGCAGGCGCCGCCGCCGCCCCCGCCGCAAGCTTCATTCCGGAAGGTCGAGCCGCAGGACGATCTGGAATTTGCCGAGAGCGCAGCTCGCGCGGCGCCACGGCAGCCGGCCTACGAACCTCCGCCGTTTGAAAGTGCCGCGCCGGTCCAGCAGATCCTGTCGCACACCACCGTGTCCGCCGTTGAATCCGCCTTCAACTCGCTCGCCAATACCGTGCTCAGCAACAATGCGCGGACGCTGGAAGACCTGGTCAAGGAAATGCTGCGGCCGATGCTGAAGAACTGGCTCGACGACAATCTGCCGGGCCTCGTCGAGCGCATCGTCAAAGCGGAAATCGAGCGGGTTTCCCGCGGCGGCCGTTAGGGCGGTTTCGCTTCTGCTTGGCTGGACCTCAGCCTCCTAGGGCCAATACCGGCCCTCATTCAGTCCCAGATCCGGTCTAATCCTGCGTCCGGCGTGCCTGTCATGTTGACTTGGCGCGTTCCGGCGGCTTTCTAGCCCGTTCCACAGCCCCAAAGATTGCATCTCCCGATGATCGAGAAGAACTACCAGCCCGCCGATATCGAAACCCGCATGGCCCGCCTCTGGGAGGAAGCCGGCGCGTTCAAGGCCGGTCGGCCCGAGCGACGTGACGCAAAACCCTTCACCGTCGTGATTCCGCCGCCGAACGTGACCGGCTCGCTGCATATGGGGCACGCGCTCAACAACACGCTGCAGGACATTCTCTGCCGCTTCGAGCGGATGCGCGGGCGTGACGTGCTGTGGCAGCCCGGTACCGATCACGCCGGCATTGCGACCCAGATGGTGGTCGAGCGGCAGTTGATGGAGCGCCAGGAACCGGGCCGCCGCGACATGGGCCGTGCCAAATTCCTCGAGCGGGTCTGGCAGTGGAAGGCCGAGAGCGGCGGCGTCATCGTCAATCAGCTGAAGCGGCTGGGCGCCTCCTGCGACTGGTCGCGCGAACGCTTTACCATGGACGAAGGGCTGTCGCGCGCGGTCGTCAAGGTATTCGTCGAGCTGCATCGCGAAGGGCTGATCTACAAGGACAAGCGGCTGGTGAACTGGGATCCGAAATTGCTGACCGCGATCTCCGATCTCGAAGTGCAGCAGACGGAGGTCAAGGGCAGCCTCTGGTATCTGCGCTATCCGCTCGAGGGCAAGACTTTCAATCCCGAGGATTCCTCGAGCTTCATCGTGGTCGCCACCACGCGGCCGGAGACGATGCTGGGCGATACCGCGGTGGCAGTGAATCCGGACGATGAGCGTTACACGGACCTGGTCGGCAAGCACGTCATCCTGCCGCTGGTCGGACGAAAGATTCCCATTGTTGCCGACGAATATTCCGACCCCGAGAAGGGCTCGGGCGCGGTCAAGGTCACGCCGGCGCATGACTTCAACGATTTCGAGGTCGGCCGCCGGCACAATCTGCCGCAGATCAGCGTGCTCGATCAGGAGGGCTGCCTGGCGCTGGTCGACAACGAGGATTACCTGCGCGGCCTGCCGGAAGGCTCGGCACAGCTCGCGGAGGAATTGCACAATGTCGATCGTTTCGCCGCGCGAAAACTGATCGTGGCGCGGCTGGAGGATTTTGGATTCCTCGAGCGGATCGAGCCGAACACCCACATGGTGCCGCATGGCGACCGCTCCGGCGTCGTGATCGAGCCATATCTGACAGACCAGTGGTATGTCGACGCCAAGACCATGGCGCAGCCCGCCATCGCGGCAGTGCGCAGCGGCGCGACGAATTTCGTGCCGAAGAACTGGGAAAAGACCTATTTCGAGTGGATGGAGAACATCCAGCCCTGGTGCATCTCGCGCCAGCTCTGGTGGGGCCATCAGATCCCGGCCTGGTATGGCCCCGACGGCAAGGTGTTCGTTGCCGAGACCGAAGAGGAAGCGGTCGGCAACGCGCTCGGCTATTACGTCGAGCAGGAGGTCATCACGCCGGAACAGGGCGACGAGATGGCGCGCGATCCCGACAAGCGCGAGGGTTTCATCACCCGCGACGAGGACGTGCTCGACACCTGGTTCTCCTCGGCGCTGTGGCCGTTCTCGACGCTCGGCTGGCCCGACGACGAGACCGATGTGGCGCGCTATTATCCGACCGACGTCCTCGTCACCGGCTTCGACATCATATTTTTCTGGGTCGCCCGCATGATGATGATGGGCATGCACTTCATGAAGGACGTTCCGTTCCCGACGGTCTACATCCACGCCCTCGTCCGCGACGAGAAGGGCGCCAAGATGTCGAAGTCGAAAGGCAACGTTATCGATCCCCTGCATCTGATCGACGATTACGGCGCCGACGCGCTGCGCTTCACGCTGGCGGCGATGGCGGCGCAGGGCCGCGACATCAAGCTCGCTTCGCAGCGGGTCGAGGGCTACCGCAATTTCGCGACCAAGCTGTGGAACGCCTGCCGCTTCGCGGAGATGAACGGCTGCGCGCTGCCGCCGGATTTCGACGCCACCCAGGCGACGCAGACGCTGAACCGCTGGATCGCGCACGAGACCGCGCGCGCCACCCGCGAGGTCACCGAGGCGATCGAGGCGTATCGTTTCAACGACGCCGCCGCCTCGATCTATCGCTTCGTCTGGAACGTGTATTGCGACTGGTACCTCGAGCTCGCCAAGCCCGTGCTGATGGGCGAGGAGGGCGCCGCCAAATCCGAAACCCTTGCCATGGTGGCGTGGGCGCGCGACGAAATCCTGAAACTGCTGCATCCGTTCATGCCCTTCATTACCGAGGAATTGTGGGCGGTGACGGCCAGGCGTGACGGCCTGCTGGTCTTGACGGAGTGGCCGCGCAAGGCCGGCCTCACGTCGGACGAGGCCGTAATGATGGCGACCACGAGCCCGAACGATGGGCTGCTTCCGCCGGTTCTGCTGGCGCTCGATACCGGCGATTTCAGCGATCCCGCCGCCGAAGCCGAGATCGGCTGGGTGGTCGATCTCGTCACCGCGATCCGTTCGGTGCGTGCGGAGATGAACATCACCCCGGCGACGCTGACGCCGCTGGTGCTGGCAGGCGCATCGGCGGAGACCAGGGGCCGCGCGCAGCGCTGGAACGACGTTGTCAGGCGGATGGCGCGGCTCGGCGAGATTTCCTTTGCCGACCGTCCCCCGGAAGGCGCGGTGCAATTGCTGGTGCGCGGCGAGGTCGCGGCCCTGCCGCTCAAGGGCGTGATCGATCTTTCCGCCGAGAAGACGCGGCTCGACAAGGAACTGGCCAAGGCCGAGGCCGACATCAAGCGCGTCGATGCCAAACTCGGCAACGAGAAATTCGTCGCCAACGCCCCGGAAGAAATCGTCGAGGAAGAAAAAGAGAAGCGCGAGGCCGCGGTGGCGCGCAAAACAAAAATCATCGAGGCGTTGGAGCGGTTGAAAAACGCGGCTTGACGGATGGCCTGATGCTGGACCACGTCTCCATCACCGTGTCGGACATTGCAGCCGCCGAGCGCTTCTACGATGCGGTCATGAAGGAACTCGGGGTGGTCAAGGTCGGCCGCCGCGAGGACTGGCTGGGTTACGGCGAGCGGTCACGGCCGGCCTATCCCGAGCGGGTCTACATCTCGATCCGCAAAGGTGAAAAACCCGAGGATGCCCCGGGCCGCCACTGGTGTTTCAAGGCGAAATGGCGGACCCAGGTGGACGCGTTCTGGGATGCCGGTATCGCCAATGGCGGCAGCGACGACGGTCCGCCGGGCCTGCGCAGCTATCACGCGGCGTATTACGCCGCGTTCTTGCGCGATCCCGATGGCAACCGGATCGAAGCCGTCTGCCATCAGGCAATGTGAGGCTTCACGTCAGTAGTGCGCCACGACCGGCCGGCCGAAGCGGTAGTTGAGCCGCGCGGTCGTCTGATCGACCGTGAGCCGTGAGCTGGCATCTGGCCTCGATCTACCGCAAGACAGACACCAACCGCCAGGCCGAACTGGTCAGGCTGTTGCTGTTGCTGTCGCTGGCGATGATGTGAAATGACTCGAGGCACACTGGCGCGTTGAGTCAAAACCGCTTGCTGAGAAACCTCGAACCCTTCAACCCATACCGCCACGGCAATTCCACAGCCTTGGTGATGCCGATCCGCAGCCCCGCAACGATCTCCGGCTTTTTTGTCCGCGCATACAGCGCGATCGGCGGTGTATCGAGCGCGAGCCCGTTATGCGCATGGGTGATAGCCAATGCTTCAGTCAGCTTGCCCGGGCCGGAACACAGCGCGCGCTCATCTTCCAGGCCGCGTCGCCGGCGCATCGCGGCCAATCCGTGGGTCGGCTCCAGCGCGCGGATCAGCACCGCGCTGGCCGAGCCTGCCTTCTCGCAGACGAAGTTGACGCACCAGTGGATGCCGTAGGAGCGATAGACATAGGCAAAGCCCGGCAGGCCGAACATCACGAGGTTGCGCGGCGTCGGGCCGCGGAACGAATGCGCGGCGGGATCGGTGTGATGATAGGCCTCGACCTCGACGATGACGCCGCCGACGCCGTCGACCAGCAGCGTGGCGCCGATCAGGTCGGGGGCCACCTCATGCACGCTGCGGGCAAAGAAGGCGCGCTTCAGCGGCCTGCCCGGAGCGGCGGCGGTCGGGACCGGGGGGATGCGGCTTCGAGCCATTCAAATCGGGGCTGGGGAGGGTGGAATGCGTCTGCCAAGGCAATATGCTAAAGCATGGCTGCCAACAAGCCGGGCGGTTGCGATTCCCCTTCAAGCGGATTAGCTAAGCCTCGAAGGGATATCAACTTTCCATGGTCGTCGTCGTCGATACCATCTCCGCCACGCCGCTGCGTCCGCGCCACCCCGAAAAGGTGAACCGACCGGATGCGCTGTCGCCGCCGAAGCCGGACTGGATCAGGGTGCGGGCGCCGAACACCCGCGGCTATGCCGACACCCGCGCCATCGTCAAGGAAAACGGCCTGGTCACGGTGTGCGAAGAGGCGGGCTGCCCGAATATCGGCGAATGCTGGGACAAGAAGCACGCCACCTTCATGATCATGGGCGACACCTGCACCCGCGCCTGCGCCTTCTGCAACGTCAAGACCGGCATGCCCGCAGCGCTTGATGCTTCGGAGCCGGAACATGTCGCGGAGGCCACCTTCAAGCTCGGGCTCGCCCATCTCGTGGTGACCTCGGTCGACCGCGACGACCTCGCCGATGGCGGCGCCGAGCATTTTGCACAGACCATTCGCGCCATCCGCGCGCGCTGCCCGTCGACCACGATCGAGATCCTGACGCCGGATTTTTTGCGCAAGGAAGGCGCGCTCGAAATCGTCGTGAAGGCAAAACCCGACGTATTCAACCACAATCTGGAAACGGTACCGTCGCGCTATCTCACGGTGCGGCCGGGCGCGCGCTATTTCCATTCGATCCGGCTGTTGCAGCGGGTCAAGGAAATCGATCCCACCATCTTCACCAAGTCCGGCATCATGGTCGGGCTCGGCGAGGAGCGTCATGAGGTGCTGCAGGTGATGGACGATCTGCGCTCGGCGGACGTCGATTTTCTCACCATCGGGCAGTACCTGCAGCCGACCCGCAAGCATCACGCCGTGATGCGCTACGTCACCCCCGATGAATTCGCCGGCTATGAGAAGGTGGCCTATACCAAGGGCTTCCTGATGGTGTCGGCGAGCCCGCTGACCCGCTCGTCGCACCACGCCGGCGACGATTTCGCGAAGCTTCGCCTCGCGCGCGCGGCGCGGACCGGCTGAGTTTTTCGATGCCGAAATTCTCCAGCAAGCGCCGGGTAATCCACAGCGCCGAGCAGATGTTCGACCTCGTCGCCGATGTCGAGCGCTATCCCGAATTCGTGCCGCTGTGCCACTCGCTCAAGATACGGCAGCGCACGCCCGGGCCCGACGGCACCGAAATCGTGGTCGCCGACATGACGGTGTCGTTCAAGCTGGTGCGCGAGGCTTTTACCAGCCAGGTGACGCTGGACCGTGCCAATTTGAAGATCATGGTGGAATATCTGAAGGGACCGTTCAGCAATCTGGAGAACCGCTGGAGTTTCGAGCCACGATCCGAGACCGCCTGCGAC
>CALROE020000142.1:0-7385 GCA_943369715.1 Bradyrhizobium ivorense | reverse complement strand
CGCGCGCGCGACGTTTGCCAAGAGTTTCTTCGAGACCGGCGGGATCGAGGCGATCGATACCGAAGGATTTGCCGATCCGGCTGCGCTGGCCAAGGCGTTCAAGGCGTCCGGCGCTGACCTCGTCTGCCTGTGCTCGTCCGACAAGGTCTATGCAGGGCAGGCGACGGCCGCCGCAAAGGCCCTTCAAGACGCCGGTGCAAAGCATATGTATCTGGCAGGACGCCCCGGCGAACAGGAAGCCGCGTTCCGCGCCGCGGGCGTCAATGATTTTATCGTCGCCGGCGGCGACGCGCTCGCCGCCCTTCAGGACGCCTGGGAGCGGATGGAGCAAGCATGAATTCGACCGCAAAACCCGTTTTGACCGGCGGCTGCCAATGCGGGGCGGTACGCTTCGCGCTGTCGGCGCCGCCTGCCAAGATCAGCATCTGCCATTGCCGGATGTGCCAGAAGGCGTCCGGCGCGCCGTTCGCGTCTTTCGCCGATATCGAGCACGCCGATTTTGCCTGGACCAAGGGCAAGCCGGCCACATTCCGCTCTTCGTCGATCGCCGAACGCGATTTCTGCCGGGATTGCGGCACGCCGCTGAGTTACCGTCTGATCGACGGTCCCCGGATCGAGATCATGACCGGCGCCTTCGACCGCCCCGACCGGCTGGTGCCGACACGCCAGTATGGAATCGAATCCCGGCTCGGCTGGGTGGTGGGAGTAGCCAACCTGCCGAGCCAGACCACGCTGCAGAATTACGGGCCGGAGAAGCTCAACAGCATCGTCAGCCACCAGCATCCGGACCATGATTAGGGATTTCAGCAGCTTATCAGGGACTTCAATCGTGTTAGATTGCTCGACTAAGGTAACACTGGATGCGCTTCGGGATTAGCCTAAGGGGCGACCTTGCCAAGCTCGATGACGCCGAGATTGCAGCGAGATTCGAAGGGTTGATCTCGGAAATGGAAACGAAGCACAAGGTTGTTTATCGGGTCGGGATATGGAGCGCCCGTGGATTATTGCATGCCCGCATCTTCTATAAGATCCAGGCGATTATCCTCGGGGTATATGCTGCCCTTGGGGGGAACAGTTCGGTAACTCCTTCGGGGATTGAACTCTACCTTCTGGGTTGCGAATTGGCGGACGTAAGGGACGAAATCGAGCGCCGCGTTCGGCATCGAAAAGCAACAATGGCGGCATCATGACTCGGATACCGAACTTCGCGAATATCGCATTTGAAAACACCGCCCGCGCCAAACGCGCCGGCAGCGCCGAGCCGTGGCTGACGCCCGAGGGTATCCTGGTCAAGCCGGGCTACACCGAAGCCGACCTCGAGGGCATCGATTTCCTCGACACCTTCCCCGGCATCGCGCCGTATCTGCGTGGTCCCTACCCCACGATGTACGTCAATCAGCCCTGGACCGTCAGGCAATATGCCGGCTTCTCCACGGCGGAGGATTCCAACGCGTTTTACCGGCGCAACCTCGCCGCCGGGCAAAAGGGTCTCTCAGTCGCGTTCGACCTCGCCACCCACCGCGGCTACGACAGTGATCATCCGCGCGTCACCGGCGATGTCGGCATGGCCGGCGTGGCGATCGATTCGATCTACGACATGCGCACGCTGTTTTCCGGGATTCCGCTCGACCAGATGAGCGTGTCGATGACCATGAACGGCGCGGTGCTGCCGATCCTGGCGCTGTTCGTCGCGGCGGCCGAGGAACAGGGCGTGCCGCCGGAGAAACTCTCGGGCACCATTCAGAACGACATTCTGAAAGAGTTCATGGTGCGCAACACCTACATCTATCCGCCGGCGCCCTCGATGCGGATCATCTCGGATATCTTCTCGTACACTTCGCAGAAGATGCCGAAATACAATTCGATCTCGATTTCCGGTTATCACATGCAGGAAGCCGGCGCGACGCAGGACCTCGAGCTCGCCTATACGCTGGCCGACGGCGTCGAATATCTCCGCGCTGGCCTCGCCGCCGGGCTCGACGTCGACCGTTTCGCACCAAGGCTGTCGTTCTTCTGGGCGATCGGCATGAATTTTTTCATGGAAGTCGCAAAGATGCGCGCGGCGCGGCTGCTGTGGGCCAAGCTGCTGACGCCATTCAATCCGAAGGATCCGCGCTCGCTGTCGCTGCGCACGCATTGCCAGACCTCGGGCTGGTCACTGACCGCGCAGGACGTCTACAACAACGTGATGCGTACCACCATTGAGGCGATGGCGGCCACGCAAGGCCACACCCAGTCGCTGCATACCAATGCGCTCGACGAGGCGCTGGCGCTGCCGACCGATTTTTCCGCACGCATCGCCCGCAATACGCAACTATTCCTGCAACAGGAAAGCGGCACCAACCGGATCATCGATCCCTGGGGCGGCTCCTATTATGTCGAGCGCCTGACCCGCGATCTCGCCGCCAAGGCCTGGGGCCATATCCAGGAAGTGGAAGAACTCGGCGGCATGGCCAAGGCAATCGAGGCCGGCATACCAAAACTGCGGATCGAGGAAGCCTCCGCAAAAACCCAGGCGCGGATCGACGCCGGCCGGCAGGCCGTGATCGGCGTCAACAAGTTCAAACCGTCCAACGAAGCGCCGATCGACGTGCTGAAGGTGGAAAATTCCACCGTGCGGCGGCTGCAGATCGACAAGCTGTCGCGGCTGCGGTCCGAGCGCAGTCAGAAGGACGTCGACGCGGCGCTGGCGGCGCTGACCCGCAGCGCCGGCGAAGGCAACGGCAATTTGCTGGCGCTGGCGATCGATGCCGCGCGCGCCAAAGCCACCGTCGGCGAAATTTCCGATGCAATGGAAAAGGTGTTCGGGCGGCACCGCGCCGAAATCAAATCCATCACCGGCGTCTACAAGCGGGAGGCAGCCACCATGTCCAACCGGGTCGAAAAAGTGCAGGCGCTGATCGACGCCTTCGAGGACGCCGAGGGCCGCCGCCCGCGTATCCTCGTCGCTAAAATCGGCCAGGACGGCCACGACCGCGGCCAGAAGGTGATCGCGTCGGCGTTTGCCGATGTCGGCTTCGACGTCGATATCGGGCCGCTGTTCGCCACCGCAGAGGAAGCGGCACGGCAGGCGGTCGAGAACGACGTGCATATTCTGGGATTGTCGTCGCTGGCGGCCGCGCACCTTACCGCGGTGCCGGAACTGAAGGCCGCGCTGAAGAAGCAGGGCCGCGACGACATCATGATCATCATCGGCGGCGTGGTGCCGCCGCAGGATTACGACGCGCTGTACAAAGCCGGCGCGGAGGCGATCTTCCCGCCGGGCACCGTCATTGCCGACGCCGCCGAGGAGCTGATCCACAAGCTCAATGCGAGATTGGGGCACAGCGAGGCGGCGGAGTAAGACATCGCTGTTGCTCGACCAACGTCGACTTGGCGAGACGTCTTGCGACCGCAGCGCAAAGCTGACTAGAATGGCCGCATCATAAGAGCGCCTGATTTCACCGGCGCCACGGGGAGGAACGCATGTCCAAAATCACCCGCCGCGCTTTCGCGGCTTCGTCCGCCGCTGTAGCAGCTGTCGCCGCCTTCGGTTCCAGGCCGGCTCTGGCGCAGGCCTATCCGGCGCGCCCGGTGACCGTGATCGTGCCGTGGGGCGCCGGCGGTGGCACCGACGCGACCGCGCGCATCGTCGCGGCGCTGCTGGAAAAGGATCTCGGCCAGCCCTTCAACGTCGTCAACCGCACCGGCGGCTCCGGCGTGGTCGGCCATACCGCGATCGCCACCGCGCCGCCCGACGGCTACACCATCGGCATGCTGACGGTGGAAATCTCGATGATGCACTGGCAGGGGCTCACCGAACTGGCGCCAAAGAGCTACACGCCGCTCGCTTTGATGAACGAAGACCCGCCCGGCATCCAGGTCAGCTCCACCTCGCCGTACAAGACCGTCAAGGAACTCGCCGACGCCATCAAGGCGGCACCTCCCGGCAAGTTCAAAGCCTCGGGCACCGGCCAGGGCGGCATCTGGCATCTCGCGCTGGTCGGCTGGATGCAGGCCATGGGACTTCCCGCCAACCAGGTGGCCTGGGTGCCGTCGAACGGCGCAGCACCGGCGATGCAGGATCTCGCGGCGGGCGGTCTCGATTTGACCACCTGCTCGGTGCCGGAAGCGCGCGCGATCATCGAGGCCGGCAAGGCGCGCAGCCTCGCGATCATGGCGCCGGCGCGCAACCCGGTATTCCCCGACGTGCCGACGCTGAAGGAAGCGATGGCCATCGACTATTCGACCGGCGCGTGGCGTGGCATTGCGGGGCCAAAGGGCCTGCCCGCCGACGTCGCGGCCAAGCTCACGGCGGCGCTCAAGAAGGTCTACGACTCCAAGGAGTACAAGGATTTCATGAGCAATCGCGGCTTCGGCGTGGTGTGGGGTGATGGGGCCCAATTCGCGACCTTTATGGACAAGGGCGACGCCGCGATGGGCGTGGCGATGAAGGCCGCCGGTCTCTCCAAGGCCTGATCCGTCCCGCCTGCTCATTTGCCCGGAAATCCGTGAGGCCCGGTTCATGCGTCTTCCCGATCGCGTCACGGGATCGTTTCTCGTCGTCCTCGGCGCAGCCGCCGCCTATGGCGGCTGGCTGCTGCCGCCGGTGCCCGGCCAGCCCGTCGGTCCCAACGTATTCCCGCTGGTGATCGGGTCGGGCCTGGCGCTTTGCGGGCTCGCGATCACGTTCGGCATCGGCAGCACCTTCGAGGAGGAAGAAGAGATCATTCCGATCGAGGGCGGCGAGACCAGGCCGCCGCCCGGCAAGCTCTATGGGCTGCGTGCCCTGCTGCCGCCGGCACTGCTGCTGTTCTACGTGGCGGTGGCCGACCGATTGGGTTTCATCATCACGGCCACGCTGATCGTGTACGTCACGGCCAGCGCGCTCGGCGCGCGGTGGAAGCTGGCGCTGCCGCTCGCCGTGCTGGCGCCGATCGGCATCCATCTGATCTTCAGCAAGCTCTTGCGCGTGCCGCTCCCGATCGGGCTGCTGCCGATGCCGTGGTGAACCATGCTTAACACCCTGATGGAAGCGTTTGCCCTGATCTCCACGTGGGAGGTCATCATCGCCCTGCTGGCGGCATCGGTGTACGGGCTGGTGATCGGATCGCTGCCCGGGCTGTCCGCCACCATGGCGACCGCGCTGCTGGTCCCGGTCACCTTCTATCTCTCGCCGATCGCCGCGATCGCCACCATCGTGGCGGCGTCCACGATGGCGATCTTCTCCGGCGACATCCCCGGCGCGCTGCTGCGCATCCCGGGAACGCCGGCCTCGGCGGCCTATGCCGACGAAGCCTATGCCATGACCCGCAAGGGCGAGGCCGAACTGGCACTCGGCGCCGGCGTCTGGTTCTCCGCCGTCGGCGGCATCGCCGGCACGCTCTCGCTGATGATCCTGGCGCCGCCGCTGGCCGAAGTCGCGCTGTCGTTCTCGACCTTCGAATATTTCTGGCTCGCCTTCCTCGGCCTGATGTGCGCCACGCTGGTGGCGCGCTCCTCGCCGGTGAAGGCGATCGCCGCCATGTTCATCGGCCTTTTGGTGGCGTGCGTCGGCATCGAAAACCCAGGCGGCGTACCACGCTTCACCTTTGGCCTCACCGACCTGTTCGGCGGCATCGAGCCGATCCCGGCGCTGGTCGGCGTCTTTGCCGTGGCGCAGGTGATGCGGGCGATGCTGACGCCGGAGCCGCCGCCGATCCCGAAGCGCAAGTTCGGAAGCATCATGGCGGGCCAGTGGAAGCTCACCAAAAAATACAACGTGCAGATGACGCGCGGGAACATCATCGGGATCATCATCGGGGTGCTGCCGGGCGCCGGCGCCGACATGGCGGCCTGGGTCAGCTACGCGATGTCCAAGCGCTTCTCGAAGGAGCCCGAGAAATTCGGAACCGGCCATGTCGAGGGCCTGGTCGAGGCCGGCGCCAGCAACAATGCCAGCATCGCCTCGGGCTGGGTGCCGTCGCTGCTGTTCGGCATTCCCGGCGACACCATCGCGGCGATCGCGATCGGCGTGCTCTACATGAAGGGGCTCAATCCCGGCCCGACGCTGTTCACCGAAAAAGCGTCGAGCATGTACGCGATCTACCTGATGTTCATCATCGCCAACCTCTTGATGATCCCGCTCGGCATCGTGATGATCCGGCTCGCCAGCCATGTACTGCGGGCGCCGCGTTCCTCGATCATGCCGGTCATCATGCTGTGCTGCGCGGTCGGATCGTTCGCGATCGGCAACAACATGTTCGGCGTCGTGACGGTCGCGACCTTCGGGATCATCGGCTACGTCATGGAGGCCAACGGCTACCCGGTTGCCGCCATGGTGCTCGGGGTCGTGATGGGCACCATGGTGGAGCAGGCCTTCGTCACCTCGCTGATCAAATCCGACGGCAGCATCCTGCCGTTCTTCGAGCGGCCGATCTCGGCGATCCTCGCTGCCTTGGCGATCGGCGCGGTGATCTGGCCGGTGGTGCTCTGGCTGTGGCAGCGGTTGAAGCGCCAAGGGCCGGCGACCAACCCGGCCGGTTGAGCCGGCGCCAGCCCCCTCGCCTGCAGCGTCCGGCCGTTGTAAACGAAGGCATGACCCTGCCGAAAATCGCCTCCGTCGACATCAAGAAATTGGCCAAGGACCTCCGCGCCGGCAACCGCGCGGCGCTGGCGCGCGCGATCACGCTGATCGAAAGCCGGCGCGGCGATCATCAGGCCATGGCGCGCGATCTGGTGCAGGCACTGCTGCCGGAGACCGGCAAGGCGATCCGGGTCGGCATCACCGGCTCGCCCGGGGTCGGCAAATCCACCACCATCGACGTGCTCGGCATGTTTCTGATCGAACGCGGCCACAAGGTCGCGGTGCTGGCGGTGGACCCCTCCTCAGCGCGCACCGGCGGCTCGATCCTCGGCGACAAGACGCGGATGGCGCTGCTGTCGGCTTCCGACAATGGTTTTATCCGGCCCTCGCCGGCCGCCGGCACGCTCGGCGGCGTCGCGGCGAAAACCCGCGAGGCGATGCTGCTGTGCGAGGCCGCCGGCTTCGACGTCGTGCTGGTTGAAACCGTCGGCATCGGCCAGTCCGAGACCGCGGTGTGCGAGATGACGGACTTCTTCCTGGCGCTGATGCTGCCGGGCGCCGGCGACGAGCTGCAGGGCATCAAGAAGGGGCTGGTCGAGCTGGCCGACATGATCGCCGTCAACAAGGCCGACGGCGACAACATCAAGCGCGCCAATCTGGCGGCGGCCGAATACCGTGGCGCGCTGCATATTCTCACCCCGCGCTCGGAACACTGGCATCCGCCGGTGTTGACCTATTCGGCGCTGACGGGGACCGGCATCGACGTGTTGTGGCAGAAAATTCTCGATCACCGGACCGCGATGAATGCGTCGGGCGAATTCGCCGCGCGTCGGCGCGAGCA
>CALROE020000141.1:0-7398 GCA_943369715.1 Bradyrhizobium ivorense | reverse complement strand
TCGAACTGTAGAGCTCGCCATCAAAGTAAACGCCGAATGTCCACGCGTTGGGAGCGTCCTCGAACTGATCGACCACCCGTTCGTCGGCCGAGGGCTTGATGGCCCCCTCACGCAGATAAGCCCGGTAGCGAAGATTATAAATCTCTTCTTTTTGCTGGGGTGTCGTCGCCAGGCGATAGTCTACCTGATCCACCAGATCCAGACTCCGTCCACTGGCCACGATGGTTCGTTCGGCAGCGGACTTCATTTAATACTCCCTACAACTTCCAGACAACTTATGCGCGTGGGGAAAAAGATTAACAGCTTCTTAACGAAATGCAAATCCATCACGGGGTTAGGGTTAACCGGTGGCATTTTAATCATCGGGGCCCAATCGCGCAGGCCGGTGGAAATTCCGCCCGCAAGCGGGCGGCGTCTTCAGGCAATCGACCGTGACGGCAGCACCAGCACCTGGTCGTCCGGCAGGCGTCGGCCGTGCGAGGCATTGAGCAACTGGCGAACCCGGATTGCCGGCACTGGCCGGCTGAACAGGTAGCCCTGCGCCTCGGTCACGGTGCCGTCAGCGCTGACCAGCTCCAGCTGTTCATTGGTCTCGATGCCCTCGACCACGACGGACATTCCGAGGTCGGCGGAAAGCCGCGCCACGCCGCGCAGCAGCGTCAGCGGACGATCGGTATCGATGCCTTGCAGGAAGGAACGGTCGATCTTGACCTTCTGCAGCGGGAAATTGTGCAGATAGCTCAGGCTCGAATAACCGGTGCCGAAATCGTCCAGCGAGATCCGCACGCCGAGCGCATGCAGCTGCGACAGCACGTCATGGGTGAGCTGGGTGTTGCGCAGCAGCGAGGATTCGGTGATCTCGATTTCGAGACGGTCAGCCGGCAGGCCGGAAACCTCGAGCGCGTAGCGAACCTCGCTCAGCACGTCGCGCTGATGAAACTGCTGCGGCGAAAAATTGACCGCGACGCTGACGGGGTCAGGCCATTTCATGCATTCCATGCAGGCCTTGCGCAGGATCCAGCGGCCGAGGTCGACGATCAGGCCCATGTCCTCGGCGACCGGAATGATGTCGATCGGGGACACCGTGCCGCGCACCGGATGATTCCAGCGCAGCAGCGCTTCGCAGGTCGCGATCCGTCCCGATTTGAGGTTGACCAGCGGCTGGTAGAACAGTTCGAATTCCTCGTTGGCCAGCGCCTTGCGCAGGTCGAGTTCCAGGATCCGGCGCGCCTCGACGGTTTGCGCCATCTCGTCGCGGAAGAAGCAGAAGGTTCCGCGGCCGTCCGCCTTGGCCCGATAGAGCGCCATGTCGGCGTTCTTCAGCAGCGTATCGGCGCTGACGCCGGGACCGGTCATCGCGATGCCGACGCTGGCGCCGATCTCGACCAGGTGGTTGTCGATCTTGTAGCGTTCGCTCAGATGCTCGACGATCCGCCGGGCCAGAACGGCGGCTTCCTCGTTCGACTTGATGTTCTGCTGGAACACCACGAATTCGTCGCCGCCGAAGCGCGCCACGAAATCCTCCGGGCGCAGCATCGCGCGCAGCCGGTCGGCGACCGCGCACAACAGCTGGTCGCCGCACGGATGACCCAGGGTGTCGTTGACCTGCTTGAACTGGTCGAGGTCGATGAACAGCAATGCCGACAACTGCTCGGCATCGTGCCGGATGGCCAGCAAGCGGCCGATCTCGTCGCGGAAATTGACCCGGTTGGGAAGCGCGGTCAGTTCGTCGTAACGCGCCAGGTGACTGATCCTGGCTTCGGCGTTGCGCCGCTCGGTGATGTCTTCGAGCAGCACGACGGCTCCGCCGTCCGCCATCGGCTGGAATGTCCAGGACAGCGATCGGCTTCGGGCGATGTCGGGATCGGCGGTGATGATATCCCTGGCCTGCGTATTCTCGATTTCCGAGAGGATCATCCTTCCGCTGGCCGCCGAAACCGATCCGCCGCTGACGCAGGCGGCGATGATGTCGCGGGCGCCGGCCCCGCGCTGCACCAGATCGTCGGACAGGTTCATCATTTCGCTGAAGCGGTGATTCATGACGGCAAGCCGCCCGTCGGCGGCGAACATGCACAGGCCGTGGGGCATGTTGTTCAGGGCGGTGTCGAACTGGCCTGCCAGCGCCGCCTCGCGTTCGCGCGCCACCAGCGCCTGAACGAACATCCGTTGCAAATTGGTCGATATCTGCTTCAGCGCCAGGAAGAACACCGCGCTGACGACCGCCATTCCGATGTAATAAGGCGTACCCTTGAGCGCCAGCGCGATCCCCGTCGGCCCGCAGGCGAGTGCAATCTGCAGATGGAATATCCAGGGACGTCCGTAGGTCCGGCCGGCGCCCGCCGCGACATATCCTGTCGTAACGGTCACGCAAATCATGTGCGCTACGGCGTCATCGCTGAACAGCAGGGCGACCGTACACCACGTTCCAAGTGCGATGGCATAGACAATCGCGCCGATCTGATAGCGCGTCTCCCAGCGAGTGGCCTCGTCGGGGGTGAGCAGGGATCTGCGCGTCATGTACCAATGCATATCGGCCGAACGGGCAGCTCCGGACAAGATCAGAAACACCGCGCATGGCCACAGCAGGGCGACGTCTGTCTTGATGGCCGTCATGACTGCGGCGCCGGCCACCATGACGGCGCCTGCGAACAACGGCGCGGGGTTTTGAAAAAGCGAATCGATCAGCGCCGCGTAAGTCGACGGCGACATCTTCTGATCGAGGCTTTTGCTTTCGGTTGCCAACTGCATCGGGCGTGCATGCGTCCTATTTCAGCGCGTAGTTCTACCCGTCGCAGATGAAGCCTTTCTGAGGGAATATCGTTACCGGAACGTTTTCTCGGGTTCACAGCCGCATGAATCTGCCCGCCAATTCAGCAAGCTAGGCAAGGTCTGCCGGGTTGCCGCGCGAAACTCAGGAAAGCAGGGGCGACCAGGCCGGATCGGACGCGAAGCCGGGGGTCGGGACCTTCTGTTCGTTTCGACCGGAAATATCCACCGTGTACAGCGACGGCCCGCCGCCGCCGCCGGGTTCGCGGAAGAACATCAGGACGCGGCCGTTTGGCGCGAAGGTCGGGCCTTCATTATGGTAGCCGGAGGTGAGCAGCCGCTCGCCCGAACCGTCGGTCTTCATGATGCCGATCGAAAACTGGCCGCCGCCCTGTTTGGTGAAGGCGATGTAATCGCCGCGCGGCGACCACACCGGCGTGGAATAACTCCCCTCGCCGAACGATATGCGCTGCGCCGCGCCGCCGGTCGCCGCCATCACATAGATCTGCGGCTTGCCGCCGCGGTCGGATTCGAAGCAGATCCTGCTGCCATCGGGCGAATAGGACGGCGAGGTATCGATCGCGGGGGTGTCGGTCAGGCGCGTGGTCGATTTCGAGCGCAGGTCCATCACGAACAGGTTCGAATTGCCGCCCTGCTGCAGGCTCATGATGACGCGCTGGCCGTCCGGCGAGAAGCGCGGCGAGAACGACATGCCGGGAAAGTTGCCGACGATCTCGCGCTGCCCGGTTTCGATGTTGAACAGATAGACGCGCGGGTCGCCCTGGCCGAATTCCATATAGGTGATTTCCTGGGTCGACGGCGAGAACCGCGGCGTCAGCACCAGGTCGGCGCCGCGCGTCAGGTACCGGACATTGGCGCCGTCCTGATCCATCATCGCCAGCCGCTTGACGCGCCGCTCCTTGGGCCCGGTCTCGTCGACGAATACGATACGGCTGTCGAAATAGCCCTTCTCGCCGGTCAGCCGTTCGTAGATCTGGTCGGAGATGATGTGCGCGATCCGCCGCCAGTATTCCGGCGAGGTGAAGTACTGCTGGCCGGCCAGCTGCTGGGCGGTGTTGACGTCCCAGAGACGGAATTCGGCCTTCAGCCGCCCGTCGCCCTGCCGGGTCATGCGCCCGGTCACCAGCGCCTGCGCGTTGATGGTCTTCCAGTTCTGGAACTGCGGCGCCGCGTCGATATTGATGGCCTTTTCGATATAGGCCGCCTGGTCGATCGGCGCGAACAGCCCGCTGCGCTTGAGGTTGTTGGTGATGACCTGGGTCACGCCGACGCCGACCTCGGCATCCCCGGGCGTTCCCGCCACGAAATTCGGGATCGCGATCGGCAGGGGTGCAAAGTCACCCTCGGGAATGATCACGCGCTTCGGCCCCTGCGCCAGGGCGTGGCGGGCGGAGCCCGCCACCAGGCCGAGCGCGGCTGCTCCGGAGATCATCTGGCGGCGGCTCAGGCGAAACGGCATCTCGGGCAAATCTTGGTTGTCAGGCATTGTTACGGACTTTGTTTCCAATTGGCGTTCGCCCACGGGGCGAGCGCGTTCAAGTCTTTCGTTCGGTAAACACGGGCGCGAAATATTTCCATTCATCGAAATAGGCCGCGGGCAATTTATACGGCTGGCACTCGATGATCGCGCGCAGCGCGCTCTCCTGATAGACCCGAAGATAAGGCGTGGCCGGGGTGCCCTCGGGAACCGGCATCCCTTCCAGCGTGCCGTCGCGCTTCAGCTTGATGGCGAAGGCGGCTTCCGATTTCTGGGCCTCGATGCCGCCATAGGGTTTCTTCCAGCAGCGTTCGACCTGGGCCTGGAACAGCGCGCCCCAGGTCGCCGAATTATCCGCGGCCTTGCCCTTGGCGAGGCCGAGCGCGGCATTGGAATTCAGCGTATCGCCGGTAACGGCCTGCCTGGAGGGATCGCGCTTGTCGAGCAGGGCTGCGATCTTGGACTGATCGAAGGCGCGCTCGGTCTTCGGCTTCACCGGCTCCGGCGGCTTGGCGGCCTGCACCGGCGGCTTCGGCTTCTTCTCTTCCTTCTTGATGGCTTCGGCGATCGGATCGACCTTGGGGTCCGGCTTCTTCTCGACCGGCTTCGGCTCTTCCTTCTTGGGTTCGGGCTTGGCCTCGGCCACCTTGGGCGGATCGGGCTTCTTCTCGACCGGCTTTTCCTCGACCTTCGGCACCGGCGGCGGCGCGCTCTCGGTCACGACGGGCGGCTTCTCGGTGATCTTGCCGACCGCGTCTTCCACCGGCTTGGCTTCGGCGACCTTCTCCACCAGCGGCGTGGGCGCCTTCTGGCCGGTCTTCATGCCGGCCATGACCTTGGCGAGCTGATCGGAGGAAATCACGTCGACCGGCACGGAATCTTCCGGCATCAGGTCGAAGGCCTTGGACGAAAACGACATCAGTCCCCAGCCCAGCACGCAGACGTGCAGGACAACCGAGGCAACCAGCGTTTTGTCGACCTTGACCTTCACGTCAGCTCATCCCCCCTCGGGAACGATAACGATATTCGCCTTGAAACCCGCGGTGCGAATATAGCCCAGCAATTTCATCATATCCGTATAGCAGACATCCTTGTCGCCCCGGAGGTAGACGACGCTGTCGGCATCCGACCTGGTGTCCCGGATCGCCTTGATTTTGGGCTGCAGTTCGGCGGCCGAAATCAGGGTATCGCCGAGATAGAGCTCGATGTTGGAATCGCAGCTTCCGCCGGTGCGCTTGACCGACAGGGTCAGCGGCGGCGCATTGGAGGCCAGCGACTTGCCGCCGCTCGCCACCGGCAGGTCGATATCGATGGTCGACGTCATCAGCGGCGCCGCCACCATGAAGATGATCAGCAGCACCAGCATCACGTCGACCATCGGGGTGACGTTGATCTCGGCCATGACAGCCGCGCGGCGCCGGCCACGCCGCCCACCGCCGCCAGACGCGCCTGCCATGTTCATCGACATGATCGGATGCTCACAATGCGCTCACAATACATATCGGCCCTCAAGATCCTGTCCTCACGCCCGCTCGTCGATCTGGCGCGACAGGATGGCTGAAAATTCGTCCGCGAAACCTTCCAGCCGCTGGGCCTGCCGGTTCACCTCGGACGTGAATTTATTGTAGAAGATAGTCGCCGGAATGGCGGCGATAAGGCCGATTGCGGTGGCAAACAGCGCCTCCGCGATACCGGGGGCCACCACCGCCAGCGAAGTGTTCTTGGAGGCGGCGATCGACTGGAAGCTCGACATGATGCCCCAGACCGTGCCGAACAGGCCGACGAAGGGGCCCGCCGAGCCGACCGTCGCCAGCACCAGCAGGCGCCGTTCCAGCCGCTCGACCTCGCGGGCGATCGAGACGTTCATGACCTTCTCGATCCGCATCTGCAGGCCGGCGAAGGACCGCGACTGGCTTTCGAACGACCGCTTCCATTCGCGCATCGCCGCGACGAAACACGCCGCCATCGACTGGGTCGGCTTGGCCGACAGCGCGCGGTAGAGTTCCTCGATCGATTGCCCGGACCAGAAGGCCTGTTCGAAGCGGTCCATCGCGCGCTTGGTGCGCGAATAGAGAAATATCTTGTCGATCGCGATCGCCCAGACCCAGACCGAGCAGGCCAGCAGTCCCAGCATGACCGTTTTCACGACCCAGTGGGCCTGCAGGAACAGGGTGATCAGCGAGACGTCGGTGGAGGCCAGCGGCAGGGCTGACTGAGCCACGTCGGCGGGATTCATGTCCGGTATCCTCTCAACGCAGATGTCCCAAGTCCGGCAGCCATAGCTGCCGGTTCCACAGCCGCGCGTCAGCCGCGGCGGTAAGCCTGCGCGAAAATCTTGTTCTGTGTCGCATGGGGGGCCCGTCCAAAGCCGGATCCTGCTTCCCCTGCCAACGTGTCAAAACGAGGGCTATCCGCGCGTCTTTCCGCCCCTAACCAGACGCTAATCATGGTTAACAGACGGTTACCAAAGGGGATTTTGCGGACGGGAAATCGGGTGCGACAGCCCGTGGATCGGGGCCCGTTACCGCGGCCGACAAAAAAACGCGAAAACAACCCCATGAACAGAATAGCTAGCGCCCCGGTGGCCTTGGCACACCCTAAATCTGGTAGGCGGGCGCCCCTTCCGGGCAGTTGGTCAGGCGCGCGGGAACGCCTACCGCGGTGCAGCCATCAGGCACGTCGCGGGTCACGACCGATCCGGCCCCGATCCTGGCAAACTCGCCGATGCTGATGTCGCCAAGTATCGTTGCACCGCCACCGAGGTAGACACCCCTGCCGATCCGGGGCGCGCGGTCCGGCGCCTCGGACATTCGTCCGATCGTGACGTTCTGCAGGATGGTCACCTCGTCGCCGATGGTGACGAACGCCCCCACGATGATGCCCGTGGCATGATCCAGGAACACCGAGGTTCCAATCGACGCCGAGGGATGAATGCTGACCTGGAGGGAATCGGAGGACAGGCTTTGCATTAAGAGTGCGAGATCGGTGCGGCCCTGGCGCCAGAGCCGGCTGGCCACCCGCCAGGCCTGCAAGGCGACGTAGCCCTTGAAGTTCAGAAGCGGCGGCAGCCATCCGGTCGTCGCGGGATCATGAACGGCGATGCTCTGCAGATCGCGGCTCGCCGTGTCGACCAG
>CALROE020000140.1:0-7405 GCA_943369715.1 Bradyrhizobium ivorense | reverse complement strand
GCGCAGCGCTGTCGGAATGGCGCGACCGCTCGTCGGCCGCATTCCTTGCCGCCTATCGCGACACCATGACCAACGCGTTGCTGTGGCCAGCCGATCCGCAGGCGAGCGAACAGATGCTCAATTTCTTTCTGCTCGAGAAGGCCATCCATGAGATCGAATATGAACTCGCCCACCGGCCCGATTGGCTGCGCGTCCCGCTGACCGGCGCGCTTCGTATCCTGTCCCAACAACCCAACGAGGCCTCATGACCAAGCTATCCGCCGAGGCCTATGCGATCGTCGAAGGCCGCCATTCCGACCCCTTCCATTATCTCGGCCTCCACGCCGAAGGCGACGGCAATGTCGTGCGCGCCTTCCTGCCCGAGGCCTCCAATGTCGAGGCGGTCGGCGAGCACGGCGAGACGGTCAAGCTGGCGCGCATTCATGACGCCGGCCTGTTTGTCGGCGCGATGCCCAATGGCTCCAAACGCTATCAGCTGCGCGCCCGCTTCGGCGACACCGTGGTCGATCTCGACGATCCCTACCGTTTTCCGCCGGTGCTGACCGACTTCGATCTGTATCTGCTGGGCGAAGGCACGCATCAGCGCATCTATGACAAGCTCGGCGCGCATCCGATGACACTGGACGGCGTTCCCGGCGTGGCCTTCGTGGTGCTGGCCCCCAATGCCAAGCGGGTCAGCGTGGTTGGCGACTTCAATTTCTGGAATCCGCGACGGCATCCGATGCGGGTGCGCGGTGCCGGTTATTGGGAGCTGTTCGTGCCCCATGCCACCGCGGGCGATCACTACAAGTTCGACATCATCGGACCGCATGGCGAGCAGCTGCCGCTGAAATCCGACCCGATGGCGTTTGCCGCGGAACTGCGCCCGAGCAGCGCTTCGATCGTACTCGACGAGACAAAACTGCCGCGTCCGCGCCCGGCGCCCGCCGGCATCAACGCGCTCGGCGCGCCGATGTCGATCTACGAGGTCCATCTCGGCTCGTGGCGGCGCCACGATAACAATGAATGGCTGAGCTATCGCGAACTCGCCGGGCAGTTGCCGCATTATGTCAAGGATCTCGGCTTCACCCATGTCGAGTTCCTGCCCGTCAGCGAGCATCCGTTCGACGGCTCATGGGGCTATCAGCCGACCGGCATGTACGCGCCGACCAGCCGGTTCGGCACGCCGGAGGATTTCTCCTCGCTGATCGATGCCTTTCATCGCGAGGGCATCGGCGTGCTGCTGGACTGGGTGCCCGGGCATTTCCCTGACGATCCGCACGGCCTCGCCAATTTCGACGGCACCGCGCTCTATGAACACGCCAACCCGTTGCAGGGACGGCACATGGACTGGGGCACGCTGATCTACAATTACGGCCGCACCGAAGTGGTCAATTTCCTGGTATCGAACGCGCTGTTCTGGCTGGAGCGTTACGCCATCGACGGCCTGCGCGTCGATGCGGTGGCCTCGATGCTGTATCTCGACTACAGCAGGCCCGCCGGCGGCTGGATTCCGAACAAGTATGGCGGTCGCGAAAATCTCGAGGCGGTCGATTTTCTGCGCCGATTCAACACGGAGCTTTACGCCCGCTTTCCGCAGGCCACCACGGCGGCTGAAGAATCGACCGCATGGCCGCAGGTGTCGCGGCCGGTCGAACATGGCGGGCTCGGCTTCGGCTACAAATGGAACATGGGCTGGATGCACGACACGCTGAATTACATCGCCAGGGATCCGATCCACCGCAAGCATCATCACGGCGATATCCTGTTCGGCCTGCACTATGCCTTCTCGGAAAATTTCATCCTGCCGCTGTCGCATGACGAGGTCGTCCACGGCAAACGCTCGCTGCTGGGCCGGATGCCCGGCGACGACTGGCAGCGCTTCGCCAATCTTCGCGCCTATTATTCCTTCATGTTCGGGCATCCAGGCAAGAAGCTGATGTTCATGGGCTGCGAGTTCGGCCAGGAACGGGAGTGGAATCACGACCGTGCGCTCGACTGGCATCTGCTCGAACAGCCAAAGCACGGCGGCATCCACAGCCTGATCCGCGACCTCAACAAGCTCTATTCGTCGCTGCCGGCGCTGCATGAACTGGACTGCGATCCCGCCGGGTTCGAATGGGTGGTGACCGACGACGCCGCCGGCAACGTGTTCGGCTTCATCCGCAAGGGCAACAATGCCCGCGCGCGCTGCCTCGTCGTCGTCAATTTTTCACCCAACGTCTATCGTAACTACCGCGTCAGCGTGCCGTTCACCGGCAAATGGCGCGAGGTTTTCAATTCGGACTCCGCGCATTACGGCGGCAGCAATGTCGGGAACGTCGGCGAGGTCCGGACGTTGGAAGGCCTCGTGCCCCAACTCAATCTCACCATTCCCCCGCTGGCCGCGATATTTCTCGTACCGGAAAGCTGACGCATGCGATTGACCGCCGGAACGTCCTCACGCCTCGGTGCAAGCTGGGACGGCCGGGGCACCAACTTTGCGCTGTTCTCGGCCAATGCGCAGAAGGTCGAGCTGTGCCTGTTCGACAGCCAGGGACGTCGCGAACTCGAACGCATCGAACTGCCTGAACGTACCGAGGATGTCTGGCACGGCTATCTGAACGACGTGTCGCCGGGCCAGCTCTATGGCTACCGCGTCCACGGGCCGTATGAGCCCGAGCATGGCCACCGCTTCAACGCCAACAAGCTGCTGATCGATCCCTATGCCAGGCGAACGGCGGGCCGGCTGGTATGGAGCGATGCGCATTTTGCCTATCGTACCGGCAGCGCGCGCGAGGACCTGTCGTTCGACCGCCGCGACAATGCGCGCGGCATGCCGAAGGCCGTCGTGGTCGACGAGACCTTCAACTGGGGCCGCCGCGAAATGCGGCCAAACATCCCCTGGGAAGACACCATCATCTATGAAGCGCACGTCAAGGGCCTGACCCAGAAGCGCGAAGATGTGCCGCCCGGCCTGCGCGGCACCTATGGCGGGCTGTCGTCGCCCGCGATGATCGACCACCTCAAGCGGCTCGGCGTCACCACCGTCGAACTGCTCCCGATCCACGGCTTCGTCGACGATCGCACCCTCGTCGAGAAGAAGCTGGTGAACTACTGGGGCTACAACACGCTGTCGTTTTTCGCGCCGGAAGCGCGCTACTCGCAGGACAACCCGCTCGACGCGTTTCGCACCACGGTGGCGCGGCTGCACGACGCCGGCATCGAGGTGATGCTCGACGTGGTCTATAATCATACCGCCGAGGGCAACCATCTCGGCCCGACGCTGTCGTTTCGCGGCATCGACAACGCCTCCTATTACTGGCTGAAGCCGGAGAATCCGCGGTTCTACGACGATTTCACCGGCTGCGGCAGTTCGGTCAACCTCACCCATCCGCGCGTGCTGCAGATGGTGATGGATTCGCTGCGCTACTGGGTCGAGGTCTGCCATGTCGACGGCTTCCGCTTCGATCTCGCGACCACGCTGGCGCGCGGGCCGAACGGCTACGACCGCAACGCCTCCTTCCTGACCGCGATCCGTCAGGACCCGGTACTGGCCTCGGTGAAGCTGGTGGCGGAGCCGTGGGATCTCGGCATGGGCGGCTATCAGGTCGGCGCGTTTCCATCACAATGGTCGGAGTGGAACGACCGCTATCGCAGCGCGATGCGGCGCTACTGGAGCGGCGAAGGCAGCCTGATCGGCGAAGTGTCGCGCCGCATGACCGGCTCGTCCGACCTGTTCAACCATGACGGCCGCAAGCCCCGTGCCAGCATCAACCACATCACGGTGCATGACGGCTTCACGCTGGCGGACCTGTTCAGCTACAACGAGAAGCACAACGAAGCCAACGGCGAGGACAATCGCGACGGCTCCAACGACAACCTCAGCAACAATTGCGGCCATGAAGGCCCGACCGACGATCCGGCGATCGTGGCGCTGCGCCGCCAGCTCCGGAAAAACCAGCTGGCCTGCCTGCTGCTGGCCCAGGGCCTGCCGCTGATCCTGGCCGGCGACGAAGTCGGCAACACCCAGAACGGCAACAACAACGCCTATTGTCAGGACAGCGAGATCGGCTGGGTCGGCTGGGAGGGCCTCGGCCGCGAAGGCGACGACCTCACCGGCTTCGTCGGTCACATGACGGAATTGCGCAGGCGCTTTCCGCAGATCCGCTCGCACCGCTGGCTCGATGGCCGGCGCGCCGACGGTTCATATGGCGTGTTGTGGCTGACGCCCGCCGCCGGGGAGATGACGGAAGCGGACTGGAATTTTCCGGAAGGCCGGTTCCTCGCCTACGTGCTGGGACCGACCGGGGACGGGCGGCAACCGATCTTCATCGTGCTGAACGCAGCCCCCGAAGAGATCGCGTTCAAACTGCCTGACATGCCGGAATACAAGAGCTGGCAGCAACTAATGAACACCGCGGACGTTAAGCAGGAGGTCGCGGACTTCGCGTCGGGAAGCGAGATCAAGGCATCTCCCCGCTCGGTCCTCGCCTTTGCGGGTTCGGCATGAATGAGCGGAAATTCGGCGCAAGGCTGACATCGGACGGCGCCTGCTTCTCATTGTGGGCGCCGGCGGCGAAACGTGTCGACCTGCTGCTGGATACATCTCATCCGATGCGGCGCGGCGACGGCGGAAGGTTTGCCGCCGATATCGCCGGTGCAAGGGCCGGCGCGCGCTACAAATTCCGCATCGACGGCGAGCGAAGTGGTCGGTTCCCTTCCTCCGCAAGTGTCGATCTTCCGGAGAATTCGTTACTGGAAAGTTGAGGAAACGAGCCGCGCAAATACAGTCTTGATGCTGCAATGCGATATCCAGCGCGATCGGTTCAGCTCTTCTTGCCCAGCAGCAGATTGCCGCGAGCCTTGATCGCGACTTGCGCCGCTTCGGCAAATCGCTGCAGCAACCAGGGCAAGGTCACTTCCAGCCTGACATGATCATCCGCCACATCGAGATGACCTGACGCCGCCTGCCCGAGCGCGCGGATGCGGAAGATCATGCGATCCTGCTCCCATCGCTCCTCATCGACTTTCAAAACGGGAACGCTGGACGCGGCCCGCGTCAATCCGGTCTTGAGGCGGCGGGTCGCCTCTTCGCGGCCGAGGCGATGCGGAATCGAAACCACGAGCGGTGCGGACATTCTTCAAATCCTCCGGAGAACGAAACGCATGTAATTCCATATCGTTCGAAAGGAAGAGCAACGCGATTTTTGCATGTTTCAGATGTGGAACCTTATGGGTTCCGGTTCGTTTCTTCGGCTGAAGGCAGAGCAACAGTGCCCGCTGCCGGGCTGCAGGAGACGCCACATGTCACTCGGTACGATCATTCTCATTATTCTCGTTATCGCCCTGCTCGGCGGCTTCAGCGGCATCGGCGGCGGCCCGTTCTACGGCACCGGTTACTACGGCGGCGGTGGCCTCGGCCTCGTCATCGTCATCCTGCTGATCCTGCTTCTGCTCGGGAAGCTCTGAGTCTGACTTCGTAGGGTGGGCAAAGGCGCGCTTGCGCCGTGCCCACCTTTTTCTTTCAAGGTACATTGCGTGCCGATGCTGTTTGGTGGGCACGCTGCGCTTTGCCCACCCTACGGACTATTTCCCCGACAGCTTCCTGATTGCCGCCTTGATCGACGAGGCCGCGTCGTCGTAGCCCTGCCACGCCTTTGTCTTCGCCATCAGCGCCGGCGCGGTGCGCACGGTGTAGCTTTTCGGATCGAGATCGGCGCGGACTTGCGGCCAGGTCAGCGGCATCGAGACGGTGGCGCCCTCGCGCGCCCGTGGTGACAGCACCGCCACCGCCGTCGCCGTGCGGTCGTTGCGGAGATAATCGAGGAAGATCTTTCCCTTGCGCAGCTTCTTCGACATGTTGACCAGATAGCGCTCGGGGGCTTCATTGGCCATCCACTGGCAAACCCCCTGCGCGAACGCTTTTGCTTCTTTCCATGTCGCCTTGTCCCTGGCGCCATAGGCCAGCGGCGTCACCACATGCAAACCCTTGCCGCCGGTGGTCTTGCAGAAACTTGCCATGCCGAGATCGGCGAGGCGTTGCCGCATTTCCCTGGCGGTCTCGATCACCTCGGCGAATTCGACTTCCGGCGCGGGATCGAGATCGAACACCAGCCGGCCCGGCACGTCAGGCGCGTGCGGCGCGCAATTCCACGGATGCAGCTCAAGGCCGCCGATCTGCGCCACCGCTGCGAGTCCTTCGACCCGATCGATCTGCAGGTAAGGTTTTCGGTCGCCGGAGACTTTCACCAGCTCCAGCAGGTTCGATGTCCCCGGCATCGCATGGCGCTGGAAAAAGGTCTCGCCGCCGATGCCGTCGGGCGCGCGGACCACGGAGCACGGCCGCCCTTTCAGATGGCCGATCATCCAGCCGCCGACCGCCTCGAAATAACGGGCGAGATCGAGTTTTGTCACGCCTTCGCCGTCGCCGGCGTCGGGCCACAGCTCCTTGTCGGGTTTCGAGATCACGACGCCCATCACTTCCGCGGATTTGGCCGCAGGCCTGGCGCTGGATTTGGCTGAGGGTCTGGCGATCCTGGTCATGGCCGGCTTTTCCGCCTCCACCTCATCGGCCGGCTTGTCCTGGCGCAGCCCCTTGAACGCCGCCTGCCGTATATTGCCGTCGCCGGTGAAGCCGGCGAATTCGATCTCGGCGACCAGTTCGGGTTTCAGCCAGTGCATGTCGCGGGTCTTTTTCGGGGCATTCTTGCCGCCGAACGGACTCTTGTCCGAGGCTGCCGCCTTCAGCGCCGGCATGATTCTTCGCACGGTGTCCTGCCCAAACCCGGTGCCGACCATGCCGACAAAGGCGAGATGATCGCCGCGATGGACGCCGGCCATCAGCGAGCGGAATTTGCCGTTGGTGGTTTTCCATCCTCCCAGCACCACCTCATGCCCGGCACGGCATTTGGCCTTGGTCCAGCTCTCGGAGCGGCCGGAGCGATAGGGTGCGTTGAGCTTCTTGGAGACGATGCCTTCCAGCGACAGCTTGCAGGCCGATTGCAGGATGGCGTCGCCGCCGCTCTCGAAATGCTCGACATAGCGGATCAGGTTGTTTTTGCTCTTGCGGGCCTCCAGCAGCTTTCTCAGCCGCGCCTTGCGCTTACCCAACGGGAGCGAGCGAAGGTCTTCACCCCCGGCGAACAGCAGATCGAACGCGAAGAAGATGAGGTTGTCGGTCTTGCCGTCGGAAATCGCGGCCTGCAGCGTCGAGAAATTCGGCGCACCGTTTTCATCGAGCGCGACGATTTCGCCGTCGATCAATCCATCCGGCAGCGCACTGCCGGCTTTCGCGATCGCCCCAAACTTGTCGGTCCAGTCGAGCCCCTTGCGGGTCATCAACGCGGCCTCGCCGCGCTCGACCCGCAACTGCACCCGGTAGCCGTCGAATTTGATTTCATGGCACCAGCCATCCCCGCCGGGCGGACGATCGACCAGCGTGCAG
>CALROE020000139.1:0-7467 GCA_943369715.1 Bradyrhizobium ivorense | reverse complement strand
TCGGCTATGTGCCGAAGCTCGGCGACGATAAATTCGAGGGCGAGAAACGGCCGGTTACCAAGATCAGCGACGAAGAATTCGAGATCGACGTGCCGGCAAGCTGGTTCGAAAACGAAGGGGACAAGTGATGCCCCTCGCAATCGATCTCGACATCGACGCCGACGCGCTCCTGGCCGGCGCCATGATCGGGATTCCCCTGTTCCTATTGTTCCTTGGCGTCGGCCTGGCGCTGGGCTGGCTGGCTACACGACGCACGCCGGTTGACCGGGTGTTGCGCCAGCATTTCGGAGTGGAGTGAGCATGTCGCTGGATCATCATATCCCCGAAGTCCGCCGCATGATGGCCGAAGGCCACGGCGACCGCAAAATAGGCGAAGGCCTCGGCATCACCCGGCACCAGGCGCGCAACCTGATGCGCGACGTGGAGCGGGCCGATCTGAAACAGGGCGCATCACCCGTTCCGGAAGGCTTCACCGGCAAGGGCCTGCAGTTCCATCCATACTCCGAGATATTCCCGCTCACGGAAGGCGGCGACTTCGAGGCGCTGGTGGCGGATGTTCGCGACAACGGCATGATCGACGATATCTGGATCTTCGAGGGCTCGATTCTGGATGGGCGCAACCGTTACCGCGCCTGCGCCGCGGCCGGAATCGACATTCCCGTTGATCGGTTCGTGCACTTCAAGCCGGAGGTGCACGGCGACCCGCTCACGTTCTCGATCGCCAAGAACCTGAAGCGCCGCCATCTCAATGACGATCAGCGCCGCATGGTGGCGGCGAGGCTGGCCAACATGAGGCCGGGGCGCCCATCGGGTGAGACGGAAACCCCCGCAGAATGCGGGGTTAAAATCGAAGAGGCCGCGCGCCTGGTCAACGTCGACGCGGCGGGGACCGAGCGCGCCCGAACGGTAATTGCGCGGGCAACCCCGGAGGTCCGCGAAGCCGTCGACAAAGGGCGGCTATCCGTCGCCGCGGCTGCGCAGGCCTCGAAGCTTCCCGAGCAGACGCAGCGCAAGATCGCCGATGAAGCCGCGGCAGGCCGCGCCAACGTGGTCCGCACAGTCATCAAGAAAGAAACCCGCGACGCCCGGGAAGTCGATCTTGGCCGCCGGCAACACGCATTGCCGGAGAAAAAATACGGCGTGATCCTGGCTGATCCGGAGTGGCGCTTGGAGCCCTACAGCCGCGAAACCGGCATGGATCGTTCGCCGGAGAACCATTACGACACCTCGGACACCCTCGATATCATCGCGCGCCCGGTCGCGAACATTGCCGCCAAGGATGCCGTGCTGTGGCTCTGGGCCACGGCGCCCATGCTGCCGCAGGCGCTGCGCGTGATGACCGGTTGGGGCTTCGAGTACAAGACGCACCTGATCTGGCACAAGACGCGCAACGGCGAAGGCAGGGGCTCCGGCTACTGGTTCACGGGCGAGCATGAGCTGCTGCTGGTGGGCACCCGCGGTAGCATCCCGGCGCCGGCAACCGCCGTTGGACCGTCGATCGTTCAATTGCCGTGGCAGGGCCGGCATTCGGCCAAGCCTGAAGCGTTCGCCGAGATGATCGAGGCGCTTTACCCGAACCTTCCCAAAATCGAATTGAACCGTCGCGGCGCACCCCGGCATGGCTGGGACGCTTGGGGCAACGAAGCTGCGGAGGCTGCGGAATGAATTCCCGAACCGTTCTCACCCTGGCCAACGGCCGCAACATCGACCTTCTCAATCCGCAGGCCGATGACTATCGCGATTTGAATTGGGCCGCCGAACATCTCGCCAAGGAAACCCGCTACAACGGCGCCACGCCGGGGATCGTCTACAACGTCGCGCAGCACACCTGTGAATGCGCCGCGACAGCGTTGGCGCAGACCGGCGACAAGACGCTGGCGGCCTATCTCTTGCTGCATGACGTGCACGAAGCCGTGCTGAAAGACGACACCACGCCGAAGAAACGAACCTTCGCAGCGTTGGCGGAAGCCAAGTTCGGCGTGCTGGCAAGCCAAGTGATGGACGCCTTCGACGATCTCACCAACCGCCACGACAAGGCCATCCACGAGGCTGCGGGCCTGCCCTGGCCGCCAACACCGGAGATGGCCCGCGCCATCAAGCGTTACGACCGCATCATGCTGGTGACCGAATGGCGCGACCTGATGGGCGGCGTGCCGTTGCCCAATGCGGAGGCCTATGCCGATGTCGCGCCGCTGGTGCGCAAGATCGTCCCGCACAACAAATGGCAATCGTCAGCGGCGCTGCTGTGCCTCGCATGGAACACGTATCTGCCGGCTCTGCAGGGCAAGGTTGCGGGAGTGTCGGCATGAGAACCCGCAACGGACAATTCTGGCCCGCCGCCGATGACGCCCTCCTGATGAAGCGATGGGCGGGCCGGGCCGTAGTCGGTGAGGAGGGCTGGAAAGCCATCGCCGAAGGGCTTTCGCTGCCCCGCACCTGGCAGTCCTGCCGGCAGCGCGTGCAGTATCTGCGCCGCAAGGCCAGCGGCATCGCCCCGAAGAAACGCGAGCCGAGAGAGCGCAAGGTCAACGGCCGCATCTATCAGCGCGACAAGATGCAGGAACCGCTGGCCTATCTGCCGCAACCGGCGTCGATTACCGCCGCCTTGTTCGGCGACCCGCTGCCTGGACGATCGGCGCTAGATCAGAGGCAGGCGGGGCTCTCATGAACCGCAACGAAAGCCCAGCCATCATCCTCAACAGCATCGCAGGGCGAATCCTTGGCGGCTTGCTGCTGATCCCCGGCGTCCCCTCGGCGATTGTCGGGATGCTGGTTTTCAACGTGATGGATGCGGGCTGGAAGTGGTTTGTCGGGAGGCGCGCATCATGAGGGTGCTTGTCGCCTGCGAATTCTTTGGCATTGTCCGTCGCGCCTTTGCGGCGATGGGGCACGATGCCTGGTCTTGCGATTTGTTGCCGGCGGAAGACGGCAGCAACAAGCATTTCGTCGGCGACGCTCGCGATATCCTGGACGACGGCTGGGATCTGCTGATGGTAGCACACCCGCCTTGCACCCGGCTTTGCAATAGCGGCGTGCGCTGGCTGTCTGTGCCGCCGCCGGGCAAGACAAAAGAACAGATGTGGGCTGATCTTGCATCCGGCGCCGCGCTATTCTCCACTTTCTGGAATGCATCGATCGAGCGCGTCTGCATCGAAAACCCGGTCATGCACCGTCACGCGAAGGCGCTGATTGAAAACTATCAGGAGCCTGCGCAATCCGTGCAGCCGTGGCAGTTTGGTCATGGCGAGGTGAAGCGCACCTGTTTCTGGTTGAAGAACCTGCCGACACTGACGCCAACCAACATAGTTGATGGCCGAACGCCGCGCGTTCACCACATGTCGCCCGGCGTCGATCGCTGGCGCGAGCGTAGCCGGTTCTTCCCGGGCATCGCCGCTGCAATGGCAGGGCAGTGGGGGAGCATCGCAGCATGAGCCCCCAACAAAAACACGACGAAGAGCGCGGGATAACCCCGCAGCGCTGCATCGTGTTCGCGCTGCGCTTGATGTTCGGCGGCCTCGTATCGTCCCGAACCTTCATCAAGGCCGCAGAGCTGATCGAACTCACCCTGAAAAAGATGGGGTTCAAGATCGTGCCGATGGAAAGGGCGGATTATGACCAGCAAGGTTGAAGACGAACCCGACGCCCATTGCGTCAACTGCGATTCCTGGGCGGAAGCGCCTGCAGGCGGCGGCGGCATCTGTCTGAAGATCAACGAGCCGACGAATCCGGCTGACGGCTGCGTGCTTCACGACGCCATGCCGCAAGCCGATGGAAGGGGAAGAGGATGATGCAGACACAAACCGAAACAGGCGCAGCCCGCAAGCCTCCGGCTACCGTCCAAGACGAACCCGCCACCAAGTTCGCCAAGGACCAACTCAAATCCATCATCGAGCGCATAGAGCGCCTGGAGGAAGAGAAAAAGGTCATCGCCGACGATATCCGCGATGTCTATGCCGAGGCCAAGGGCAACGGCTTCGACGTCAAGGCGCTGCGGACTATCGTCAGGATGCGAAAGCAGGATTCACAAGAGCGGGCGGAAGAAGAAACCATCCTGGAAACCTATCTGCAGGCGCTGGGGATGCTGTAGATGGCCGGTGCCTATCCCAAACACCAGAAGCTGAGCCTGCTTGAACGCAAGGTACTCCGCGCGCTCCATTCGGCTTGGAATGAATATGAGGATTTCTGTTTCCTCTCGTTCAAACCCCTCTGCCGGCGCACGCGCCTAAGTCGCGCGGAAGTTCGCCGCGGCTGTCGATCGCTCAAACGCAAGGGGTTCGCGCAATATGGCCGTGGCCTATGGAACTATGACGGTGAGGTGGCCGGCAGCGGTTACGCCTGCACGAAAGCGGGCAGAGAGGTGCTGTCGCCATGATGGACCGCCAGCAGATAGCCGCGGCGGAAGTCGCCGAAGGCCACCGGGAAGGCGGACAACGTCGTTCAATTGGGAAGGGGCGTTTAATGCATATGTCCGGCATCGCGTCAGCGGCACAAGCGCCCGCATCGCAGACATCAACCAAGTTCGCCAAGGACCAACTCAAATCCATCATCGAGCGCATAGAGCGCCTGGAGGAAGAGAAAATGGTCATCGCCGACGATATCCGCGATGTCTATGCCGAGGCCAAGGGCAACGGCTTCGACGTCAAGGCGCTGCGCACCATCGTTAGGATGCGAAAGCAGGATCCAAACGAGCGGGCGGAAGAGGAGACGATCCTGGAGACGTATATGCAGGCGTTGGGGATGCTGTGATGGTGAAACGTCCCGACGTTCCGGAAGATGCCTACCACGTCTCTGGCGAGGCTCCTCAAAAGCTGGCGCAAGCCATCTCGGATGCATTCTTTGCCTCTGGCCTCCCGGTTGATGAAGCGGCATGCGTCGCAATCGCCGTGATCGCGGACTACGCCCGCGCCGAATACGGCGACGGGTACCTCTTCGATCTCGCCAACGTCCTGATTCAACGCGGCGGAACTCCGCTGCCCGAAGGGACGCCGCGCCAATGAGTAAGGATATCCCCATCATTTTCTCCGGCCCGATGGTCCGCGCGCTGCTGGAAGGCCGCAAGACGCAGACGCGACGGCTGGCTGTCACGTCGCGGGAGATTTCCGAGGAGTCGTCGCCGGGGAAATATCACTCGCGAACCAGGCTGCTGGGTTCGCCATGGAAGCGAACAGAGATCGGAGACCGGCTGTGGGTGCGGGAGAACTGGGCGCCATTAGATCGGTTGACGCATACTGATCCCGGCACCGCCGCGATCGCTGGCGGCGGTTTCTATCAAGCCGACCAAGGCACGGTAGCAGGCGAAATATCGAAGTGGACGCCATCAATCCACATGCCGCGCAAAGCATCGCGCCTGACGCTGATCGTGACTGGCGTCAAGGTCGAGCGGCTGCAGGATATCAGCGACGAGGATGCGCAGGCCGAAGGCATCGCGTGGTGCGATAAGTTCGAATGGTGGCATTGTGATCCGAACCGCAACGGCGCGGTACCTGGCAATACAACCTCGCCCGCGAGAGCATTCCATAGCTTGTGGATGATGCTGCACGGCGAAGACTCGTTCGCGGTAAACCCGCTCGTCGTCGCCATTACCTTCCGCGTCATCAAGGCCAATATCGATGCGCCTGAAGCGAGGGCTGCAGCATGATGGACCGCCAGCACGGCCAGATCGTCTTCGAATGTGACGTCTGCGGCGACACACTGGAGACCGAAGAACTCTACTTCAACGCAGCCAAGCTGATACTCGATCGCGAAGGCTGGAAGGCCCGCAAGATCGGCGCGGACTGGTGCCATAGCTGCCCGAAGTGCGGCGTGCCGGGCGAGCGGCCACCGCTGGCGCGTAGTTCGAGGTTGCTGTGATGGCTCACGTCGTTCGCAGACACCGCACGCGCATCGTCAAGGGTATGATCGTCCATGACGACAGGCCGATCGCGTGGCGTATTGTAGACCGCATCGCGGGCCGGCGACTTGATCGGCGGAAAAACTATGCCGTGATCAAGGGGCAGGTGTGTTCGTCCGTAAATTGGACTGCGTCGTGCTCCGGCTGCAGCTACCGCCACGGTGAGCGCGGCGGCGGTTGTAGCGAGTGCGGCTATCAAGGCGTAGTGCGTCAATCGGTGTGGATGCCGGATGACGGGAGTGAGCCGAAATGAATACTCCCATAATCGCAGACGTTCCCGCCGCCGAACGCCTCTCCGGAGCGCGGATACGAGCAGCCGCCGATCTCTTGCGCGCGGCTGCCGAGGTCAACAGCGTCGTGAAGCTGACACCCGATGCAGCCCTGGCAATCGCCGATCTGATCGAACTGCTGGCGCTCCATGCGGGCATCGAATTGCCGGAAGGAAAAGGGGAAAGCAATGACGCTGGATAGATCGCTCGCAAAGCGCCCGCTGCCGACGCTGGCACAGTGGCTGGATCAACAGAATGGCGGCACGAGGGCAGCCGATTATCAGCCCATGGCGGCGCTGTGGGATTTGGCTGAGCGAACAATCCTGCAAAAGGGTTCTGGCCTGCCGGTTGAGCAAGCGAGCCTTCTGAGGCTCTGGCAGGGCTTCCTGATCGCCACCGTTGAGCTGTGCAACATCGAAGATCGCAAAGGCGTTCCGATGGAAACCATCGTCGCGACCCTTCCGCGCGCGCTTGCTTGCGCTGCGGTCTACGCGATGGCGTCAACGGCCAAGGAAGATGCGCCAATGCGCGATATCGCCAAAATTCTGACGGAAGAATTCCGGTTCGCGGCGAAAACCGCAGCCGATGATTTGATGGCGACCGGCGGATGACCCCACACCTTCCCACGCTCCCACCCTCTCACCTCCTTGTCCCTTCGTCGCCTCGCAAGGGTGAGCTCAAGTGGGGTTGTCCCCGTTATCAGAGATATCCACAGGGCGAAAAAGCGTCATGACCCGTCACCGCTGGCCCAAAGACGCCACCGTCATCTCCCCCAACAAATCCGAGCGGGAATGCTTGAACGGCTGCGGCATCGTCAAGGTGTCCCGGCATGAGACCGAAGGCGGCCGGGACGTGCACTGGTGCGAGTTCTGGCGCGGGCTGGACCAAATTGAGGGCCAAGGCACGCCACCCTGTACCGGCCGCGCTGCCGGCCCTGTGGCCTATGATGCGAGGAACTATCCGCTGTGACTGATGATCCGAAGAACCACGCCACCATCGGAGGCCTCTGCGCCATGGTGCAGACGGCCCGCTACGCCCTGCAGGAATGCCACATGCTGGCGCTCGCCCTGGCTGTGGAAGGTATCGACCTCGGCCAGTCGGACATCACCAAGGCCGCGCGCGACAAGCTCGAAGAGATCATGCCGCTGCTGGAAAAGCTGCCGCGCGCGGCAACGAAACACGTGCGGGGCCTGAAGCGCCCGGAGACACCGCTGCAATGAGCTGGGAAGCCGTCACATGGGCCAATAAACAGCGGCTCAAGAAATGCTATGAACAAGCCGTGCTGCTGGTGCTGGCGAACTGCGCCGA
>CALROE020000138.1:0-7468 GCA_943369715.1 Bradyrhizobium ivorense | reverse complement strand
TGCACGAATCTGGCGGGCACGGCGCAAGAGCGCCTTTGCCCACCCAGCAGGATTACTCGTCGCCGCTTACGCCGCCTTCTTCTTCGCGCTGATCAGCTTGCGGTTGATCAGGCATTCGGCGATCTGGACCGCGTTCAGCGCCGCGCCCTTGCGCAGATTGTCCGACACGCACCACAGCACCAGGCCGTTCTCCACCGTGGGATCGGTGCGGATGCGGCTGATATAGGTGGCGTCCTCGCCGGCGGCCTCATAGGGCGTGACGTAGCCGCCGGGTTCGTGCTTGTCGATCACGAGGCAGCCCGGCGCGTTGCGCAGGATGTCGCGCGCCTCGTCGGCCGAGATCGGATTTTCGAATTCGATGGTGACGGCCTCGGAGTGGCCGACGAACACCGGCACCCGCACGCAGGTGGCGGTCAGCTTGATTTTGGGATCAAGAATCTTCTTGGTCTCCATCATCATCTTCCACTCTTCCTTGGTGTAGCCGTCCTCCATGAACACGTCGATCTCGGGGATCACGTTGAAGGCGATACGCTTGGGGAATTTCTTGTTGATCAGTTCGCTGTTGGTGTAGACCGCCTTGGTCTGCGAAAACAATTCGTCCATGGCGTCCTTGCCGGCGCCCGACACCGATTGATAGGTCGAGACCACGACGCGCTTGATGACGGCGCGATCGTGCAGCGGCTTCAGCGCGACCACGAGCTGCGCGGTCGAGCAGTTCGGGTTGGCGATGATGTTCTTCTTCGTAAAACCTGCGACCGCGTCGGCGTTGACCTCGGGGACGATCAGCGGCACGTCCGGATCCATCCGCCACGCCGAGGAATTGTCGATCACGACGGCACCGGCGGCGCCGATCTTCGGCGACCATTCCTTCGACACCGCGCCGCCCGCCGACATCAGGCAGATATCGACGTCGGAGAAATCGAAATGCTCGAGCGCCTTGCACTTCAGGGTGCGATCGCCATAGGACACTTCGACGCCCATGCTGCGACGCGAGGCCAGCGCCACCACCTCGTCAGCCGGGAATTTGCGTTCATCCAGAATGTTGAGCATTTCCCGCCCGACATTGCCGGTCGCTCCGACCAGCGCGACTTTGTAACCCATCGTTCACTCTCCGACGAAAAATGCCCACCCGCCGCCCAGGGCGGAAAGGGAAGAGGCAGCGCTTCTATGCGAGAAACGCCCTCAAGACAACGTTACACCGTTTGCCCGGGCGTTTGATGCAATCGTTTTTGGCTTCTCCCGCCAACTCATATTACTCGACCAGAATACATCCGGCGCTGAACAGCTTTGCCGATGAATGCTGCGGTATGCTGGCGCGTCTGATGGCCTATGTGGGGACGCTGGGGCTGCTTGCCATCGTCGGTGTTCATCTGTGGGACCGATTGCCCGAGATCGCCGACGCCGCACCATCGGCGCAGGCGGGCTGGGACGTGGCCGCGCGCTCGCATCCGGCGTTTGCCGTCAGCCAGACCGATTCGTCAGATAAGACAGACTCTTACGAGATTCTCCGGCATCCCGGAGGCGGCCGCAAGGATGTCTTCCGCTGGGGCCCCGCCGGGATATGGCCGGCAGCCGAGCTCGAAATCTATCGTTTCGGCGCAGAACTGGGCCAATCGGGACCCGTCACGGCCGACCTGGCCGCCCGCATGGGGGCTCAGGACCCCTCCGATCTCGAGGCCGCCGGTGTCATCGACAGCAAATTCGGCCATGTGACGCTGCTCCGACTCGCCGACGGCGCGCGTTCCTGCCTTGGCTTCGTCAGGCGTGTCGACGAACCCGGCCTGCAGATCTCCGGCTGGTCCTGCCAGGGGGAGACCCTGCCGGCGCGGCGCGCCGCGATCTCCTGCATGCTGAACCGGCTGATGCTGCTGACGGCCGGAAATGACCCGAAACTGGCCGAATTGTTCGCCCGCGCCGAACTCAAGCGCAGCAGCTGCGCCGGCGCCACGTCAGCCATATCGGCCGATTGGGTGACCGCCGCGCAAAACCCCGTTCTGCGCGGCCGACTCTAGTTTCTTCCCCCTTCGCCCGCGTAGCGGTGGGGAGGGGGGCAGAAAGACCCAAGGCGTTGGTTTTTATGAAACTTTTTAGCTCGCCCCGGCATTATTGTGATGTGGTGTGGCCCAATTGACCTAGCGACGATATACCCGGTGCGGCTAAGATGGCTGCAAATCGGATATGGCGGTCCGACCGCCCGTGAGGACCTGATGACCCTGAAATTCCCAGCCGCGACCAAGCTCGCGACGTTGCTTGCCGCAGCCGCCGTTATCGCAATCAGCTTTGACGTCACTTCGGCTGATGCGCAGACCAGATACGACCGCAACGGCCGTCCCTATTACGGCGCGCAGGGTCCGAACCGTTCCTACCAGCAGGGCCCGCGCACGCGCGTCTACGTCACCACGCGCTCCTGGCTCGACGCCGGCACCGAAGTGCTGCCCGGCGACCGCAAGTTTCAGGACTACGCATTCCCGCCGGCGCTCGGCTACCCCTCGTTCGCCCGCGAGAACCTGAACCGCCCGATCGACCGGCATCCGCTGAACCCGCCGTCGGACATGGGCGGTTATCCGCAGCGATTCCCGCTGTATTGATGGCGAAAATGTAGGGTGGGCAAAGGCGCTTTTCGCGCCGTGCCCACCGTTCAAGACATGATCGAGTTGATGGTGGGCACGCTTGCGCTTTGCCCACCCTACGGACTGGCTGCGCCTAAGCGTGCAGCGCCTGCAGCTCCTTCAGGATCGCCTCACCCATCTCGGTCGTATTCACCGCCGTGGTGCCCTCCGACTTGATGTCGGCCGTGCGCAGGCCCTTGGCCAGCACCGCTGCGATGGCGGCGTCGAGTTTGTCGGCCAACTCGCCCATATCGAACGAATAGCGCAGCGCCATGCCGAACGAGGCGATCATCGCGATCGGATTGGCGGCGCCGGTGCCGGCGATGTCAGGCGCCGAACCGTGCACCGGCTCGAACAGCGAGCGGCGCTTCTTGGTCTTGACGTCGATCTCGCCGAGCGAGGCCGAGGGCAGCATGCCGAGCGAGCCCGTCAGCATCGCCGCGATATCCGAGAGCATGTCGCCGAACAGGTTGTCGGTCACGATGACGTCGAACTGCTTCGGCCATTTGACCAGGTTCATGCCGCCGGAATCGGCGAGCTGATGCTCGAGCTGGACGTCCTTGTATTCGCGCGCATGCACCTGGGTGACCACTTCGTTCCAGAGCACGCCCGACTTCATGACGTTGCGCTTTTCCATCGAGGTCAGCTTGTTGCGGCGTTTGCGCGCCAGATCGAACGCGACGCGGGCGATGCGCTCGATCTCGTAGGTGTCGTACACTTGGGTATCGATGGCGCGCTTCTGGCCGTTGCCGAGATCGGTGATGGTTTTGGGCTCGCCGAAATAGACCCCGCCGGTGAGCTCGCGCACGATCATGATGTCGAGGCCCTCGACCACCTCGCGCTTCAGGCTGGAGGCGTCCGCCAGCGCCGGATAGCACACCGCGGGGCGCAAATTGGCGAACAGCGCGAGTTCCTTGCGCAGCCGCAACAACCCGGCCTCGGGCCGCGCGTCATAAGGCACGCTGTCCCACTTCGGACCGCCGACCGCACCGAAAATCACGGCGTCCGCAGCCATCGCCATCGCCATCGTGGCGTCGGTGATGCTCTGCTGGCTGGCGTCGTAGGCCGAGCCGCCGACCAGCCCCTGCTCGGTCGTAAAATGCGCGATGCCCTGCGCATTGAGCCAGTCGATCAGGCGCTTCACCTCCGCCATCACTTCGGGGCCGATGCCGTCGCCGGGGAGAAGCAGCAGTTTGTGGGTCGCCATGGTCGTTCCTCATCCAACTCGTCATGGCCGGGCTTGACCCGGCCATCCACGTCTTGTTTTGCGTGCAAGAAGACGTGGATGCCCGGCACAAGGCCGGGCATGACGAACACTGTGATTACCGCGCGGGAGTGCTAATGCGCTGGAGGCGGATTGGCAAGGCGGCCCGCTTCAGCGACAATCCGCCGCGCGAGCAAGCCCGCCCCAAGACGGACCGCCAAGACGGACCACATGACCCTGGCCATCCTGTTTGCCTTTGCGTCCGCGGCCTGTCTCGGCGCGGGCGTGGTCACGACGCAATTCGGGTTGCGCAGCGTCGAGCCGATCTCGGGCGCCGCGATCAGCGTTCCCGCCTTCACGCTGCTGTTCCTGCTGCTGGCGCCGCTGCTTCTGGTTGGCGAGCCCGTGGTCTGGCGCGGGGTGCCGATTTTCGCCGCTATCGGGCTGGTTTTCCCGGCGCTGCTGACCCTGCTGACCTTTGCGTCCAACCGCGCGCTGGGACCCGTGGTCACCTCGACGCTGGGCAATCTCGCGCCGCTGTTCGCGGTGGCGCTCGCCGTCGTCGTGCTGCAGGAGCCGCTGCGCGGCCTTCAGTTCGCGGGCCTCGTGCTCGCGGTGAGCGGTGCTGTGATCATCACCGTGACGCGCCCGCGCGACTTCGGCAGCTGGCGGACCTGGGCGCTGCTGCTGCCGCTCGGCGGCGCGGTGCTGCGCGGCGTCATCCCGCCGGTGGTCAAACTCGGGCTCGAGGTCTGGCCCAGCCCGCTGTGGGCCTGCCTGATCGGCTACGTCATGTCGTCGCTGGTGGTGCTGACCGTCCAGCGCGTCCGCCGGGGGAGTTTTGTGGTCGCAGCGCCATGGTCCGGCCGGCTATGGTTTGCCGTCACAGGGATTCTCAATGGCCTGAGCGCGCTGACGCTGTTTGCCGCCGTGCGCCACGGGCCGATCACCCTGGTGGCACCACTGGTGGCGGTCTATCCGCTGGTGACCGTGCTGCTGAGCGCCGTCATGCTGCGCCAGGTGCTGATCACGGCCCGGATCATCGCCGGAACCGCGCTGACCGTGGCGGGCGTCGCCCTGGTGCTGATCGGGTAACGAAAGAGTCCAATGTTGCGCGATTGGCAAGACACCATTGCCGTCGCTGCGCCTGTGCAAGCGCGGCTTTGCCTGCCAGAATGACGGCCAGCCGGAGTAACCCCTTGCACGCCCCCGACCGCCCCTCGGCGCCCGCGCACCCCGCGCGGCTGATTCTGATCCTGTCGCTGGCGCCCACGGTCGGTCTCGGCATCGGCCGTTTCGCCTATGCGCTGGTGCTGCCGGACATGCGCGATGCGCTGGTCTGGTCGTATTCGGCCGCCGGCTTCATGAACACCGTCAATGCGGCCGGCTATCTCGTCGGCGCGCTGCTGGCCTCGCGCCTGATCCGGCGCTTCGGACTGGCCGCTTCGGTGCGCTGGGGAACGCTGGCCTGCGTGGCCTCGCTGGCGCTCTGCGCCGTCTCCGGCAATTTTGCCGTGTTGAGCTTTGCCCGGCTGCTGGCCGGTTTTGCCGCCGCGCTCGGCTTCGTCGGCGGCGGGGCGCTGGCGGCTACCATCGCGCAATCGCGGCCGGAACGCGCCAACTTCCTGCTCAGCCTGTTCTACGCCGGGCCCGGCAGCGGCATCCTTTTGTCCGGGCTGATCGCGCCGTTCGTGCTGCAGGCATGCGGACCGGGATCGTGGTGGATCGTGTGGTGGGCACTGACCCTGCTCGCCGCCGCCATGACCGTTCCGCTGCTGCTGGCGCCGATCGACACCAAGGCCGGCGTCGCCGATGCGGCGGCCACGCCATTCGCGATCCGGCCGGTGCTGATCTATCTCGCCGGCTACTTCCTGTTCGGCGCCGGCTACATCGCCTACATGACCTTCATGATCGCCTATGTGCGCGACGCCGGCGGCGGCGGCGCGGCGCAGAGCGCGTTCTGGAGCCTGATCGGGCTCAGCGCCTTCGTAACGCCATGGGTATGGCGGCGCGTGCTGGCGCTCGACCGCGGCGGGCTGTCGACCACCATCATTCTCGGCGTCAACGCGATCGGCGCGGCCCTGCCGATCTTCGGGCATTCGCCGCTGCTGCTGGCGACATCGGCGCTGGTGTTCGGCGTCGCGTTCTTTGCCGTGGTGGGATCGACCACCGCCTTCGTGCGCCTCAACTATCCGCCGGCGGCCTGGCCGACCGCGATCGCGGCGATGACCATCGCCTTCGGCATCGGCCAGACACTCGGGCCGATCGCCGTCGGCGCGGTGACCGACGCCATGGGCAGCCTGTCCTATGCGCTCAACGTCTCGGCGGCGATGCTGGCCATCGGCGCGGTGGCGGCCGCGTTTCAGCCCAGGCTGGCGCGCAAATAATGGAGCAGGCTAAGGTGCTCTCATGAACTCCGCACCGCCCGCTCCGCATTCCACAAGCCGCTTTCTCACCGGCCTGCTCGGCGCGCCGATCGCGCAGTCGGCTTCGCCGGCGATGCACGAGCGGGCGGCGGCGGCGCTGGACCTGCATTGTCACTATCAGCTGATCGAGGTCGCCAATGCCGGACCCGAAGAGCTCAAGACGCTGTTGGAGGGTGTCAGGCGGCTGGGATTTGCCGGCATCAACGTCACCTTTCCCTACAAGGAGGCCGTACTCGATCTGCTCGACGAATTGTCGCCGCGGGCTGCGCTGATCGGCGCCGTCAACGCCGTCGTCGTCCGCGACAACAGGTTGATCGGCCACAACACCGATACATCAGGTTTCGCGCGCGCCATCGCCGAACTCGTCACCGCCTCCTCGCATGGCGCCGTCGCCGTGATCGGCGCCGGCGGCGTCGGCAAGGCGATTGCATTTGCGCTGGCCGGGCTCGGCGTCCGCGAGTTGCGGATTTTCGATAGCGACCGCGCCAGGGCCGCGGCGCTCGCCGCCCGGCTCGATGGCCAGACAAGCGCAAGTGTGACCAATAACGTCGAGGAGGCGTTGCGCGGTGTGGCGGGCGTGGTCAACGCTTCCCCCGTCGGAATGCTGCCCAGCGTCGATACGCCGGTTCCCGAAGCCCTGCTGCATGCCGGGCTATGGGTTGCTGACGCGGTGTATTCGCCGCTGTGGACACCGCTCCTGATCGCGGCAAAGGCCAAGGGCGCCCGTGTGATGACCGGGCGCGAGCTTGCGATCCACCAGGCCGCCGATGCTTTCGAACTGTTCACGGGGCACGCACCGTCCATTACCGAACTGGGAATGGCATTCGATGGCGTGATGGCGAGACGATACGCCGCTTCATCGTCCCCCCTCCCTCCACGCGCCCTTGCGCGTGGCGGGGAGGGGTCGGGGGTGGGGGGTGGTGCGGCGCTTACCGATGCAGCGGTTCAAGCCGATAGACCCCCCACCCCCGACCCCTCCCCACCGCTGCGCGGGGGGAGGGGAGAAGAAAGATGAGCGCGTTCTCTGATCAGCTCCCGCTGAACGAATTATAACCCGGGTCTTCCCAGAAACCGCCCTTGTAGTCGTTGGTGACTTCCATCGAGACCACGTATTTCGGATTCTTGAAGCCGAGTTTGGTCGGCACCCGGATCTTCATCGGGAAGCCATAGGCCCGCGGCAGGATCTCGTCGCCGAACTTGAAGGTCATCTGGGTCTGCGGATGCAGCGC
>CALROE020000137.1:0-7477 GCA_943369715.1 Bradyrhizobium ivorense | reverse complement strand
CTGGGCGATTTCCTCGTTCGAGGTGACCTTCTTGGAGTTCTTGACGAGGTCGGCGACCACGGCTTCCACAGCCAGGTCGATACCGCGCTTCAGATCCATCGGGTTCATGCCGGCGGCAACGGCCTTGGCGCCTTCGCGGACGATGGCGGCGGCCAGCACGGTCGCGGTGGTGGTGCCGTCGCCGGCAGCGTCGGCCGACTTGGAGGCCACTTCGCGCACCATCTGGGCGCCCATGTTCTCGAACTTGTCTTCAAGCTCGATTTCCTTGGCGACGGTGACGCCGTCCTTGGTGATGCGGGGTGCGCCGAACGACTTGTCGAGCACGACGTTGCGGCCCTTGGGGCCGAGCGTGACCTTGACCGCGTTGGCGAGGATTTCGACGCCGCGCAGCATGCGGTCGCGGGCGTCGACGCCGAATTTTACTTCTTTAGCTGACATATGTTGTTTCCTTGAGAATCAGGGGCAGGGGAAAAGGCGCTTAAGCGGCCTTCTTCTTGGCGGCGGGAACGTCGGTGAGGACGCCCATGATGTCGCTTTCCTTCATGATCAGCAGTTCCTGGCCGTCGAGCTTGACCTCGGTGCCGGACCACTTGCCGAACAGCACGCGGTCACCGACCTTGAGGTCGATCGGGATCAGCTTGCCGGCTTCGTCGCGGCCACCGGGGCCGACGGCGGTGATTTCGCCCTGCGAGGGCTTTTCCTTGGCACTGTCGGGAATGATGATGCCGCCAGCGGTCTTCTCTTCGGCGTCGATGCGCTTGACTACAACGCGGTCGTGAAGCGGACGGAATTTCATGCAGTCCTCCTAAGTTTCTGAATCTATTGCAGAGTTTTGAATTTTGGCAGTCTCCGCCAGCGAGTGCCAGCGCGACTGGTGTGGACATAGGCCAGAGTTGTCCGGGGAACAAGGGCTTCTAGCAGAAAAATTGGCACTCAAATATGACGGCTGCCAAAATCATTAATCATGATTAATTTGCGGAACGGAGTGGGAAACCCCGTATTAGCACGTGCGGTAAGCTGCTGCTAACGCACCCTTTTTCAACAAATCGTTAAACATTTAGGCTTGTGATGGATGGGTATCGTGCGTCACATTTCTCACATGTGAGCGCATCTCCACCGGGTGGCTCCCGGTCGGCAGCCACCAGATGAATGCGCTCCAGCAATGGAGGTTGGCATGGTCTCGCGGGTTGGCGTTTCCGACGATTTTCGGAAGCAGGTGCTGGGTTACGGGCTGACGACGGCGCAAATTCTGTATCGGATGCCGGATCACCCGTCGTTGCTGCAAACCTATGTCTGGCAGAACTACGATCTGTTCCCGAAATTTCCGGCCCTGAAGGACTTCCTCGCCTTCTGGGAAGAAAAGCTCGAGGGGCCGCTGTTCTCGGTCACCGTGGCGCATTCCAAACTGATAAAGCCGGCCGAACTGCGCGCCGTCGACGGCGTGTTCCGGCTGCATTGAGCGGGATCTGGCAGGGTGGGCAAAGGCGCACGCTTCGCGCCGTGCCCACCACAACGCGCCGAGCTTGTGATGGTGGGCACGCTTTCGCTTTGCCCACCCTACGAATTACAAAATATGCTAGCCTTTCCAGATAAACGGAAAGGGAGCACCTCAATGGCCAAGCAGAAGCCGAAATCGCGCGCCGCGGCGAAGACCGCCGCGCAGAAGAAATCGCCGGCGCGCAAACCCGCCGCCGGCAAGACCGCCGCCAAACTCTCGGCACGGAAAAAACTCAAGGCCAAGGGTCGCGCCGCGCCCGCGCCCAAGCGCGCCCGCCCCAAGCAGCGCATCGCCATCAGCCATCATCGCGAAGAGGATTTCAAGGCCGACGGCCTGCGCACCTACGCGCAATACCGCGACCTCGGCATCGCCGCCGCCAGCCATGGCCTAGCCCACGCGCAGGTGATCCGGCTGATCGGCCCGTGCAATCCGGACGAGGTTTCAAAACTGCACTTCCACGACGTCGAATTCCAGATGGTCTATGTGCTGAAGGGCTGGGTGAAAACCTACATGGAAGGCCAGGGCGAGACCCTGATGAAGGAGGGCAGCGCCTGGACCCAGCCGCCGCGCATCAAGCATCTGATCCTGGACTATTCCGACGATGTCGAACTGCTGGAGGTGATCTTGCCGGCGGAGTTCAAGACGGTCGAACTGGCGTCGTGATGCACACGCCGTCATTCCGGGGCAGCCCGCAGGGCTGAACCCGGAATCTCGAGATTCCGGGTTCGCGTCTTGCGACGCGCCCCGGAATGACGATGTTAGGTCAACACCCCCATCATCGCGCCCATCAGGCACGTCGTCAGCGTGCCCGACACGATCGACCTCAGTCCCAGCGCATTGATCTCGTCGCGGCGTTGCGGCGCCATGGTGCCGAGGCCGCCGATCATGATGCCGAGGCTGCCGAAATTGGCAAAGCCGCACATCGCATAGAGCATGATCAGCCGCGAGCGCGGATCCAGCGCGTCGGTCCCGAGCTTCGACAGATCGACATAGGCGATAAGCTCGTTGAGCACGGTTTTCACGCCCATCAGGCTGCCGGCGGTGACCGCCTGCGGCCACGGCATGCCCATCAGCCAGCACACCGGCGCCATGAGGTAGCCGAGCATCCGCTGCATCGAGATCGCCGCACCGCCGAGATGCGGCAGCAGCCCGAGGATGGCGTTGGCCAGATACACCAGCGCCACCAGCACCAGCAGCATCGCGACGATGTTGAGCAGCAGCTCCAGCCCGGCGGTGGTGCCCTTGACGATCGCATCCATGGTGGAGGAGGCGTGGATATCGGGATCGACCTCGGCCACCCTGGAATCGATGAACGCCACGCGGGGATCGCCCCTTGGATCGGCCAGCGCACCGGCGGTGCGCGTGTCCGACGTCTCCGGCACCATGATCAGGCTGACCAGGATCGCCGCCGGAGCCGCCAGCACCGAGGCAATGACGAAGTGCGCCGCCGCATCCGGAATCGCCGGCGCCAGCAGGGTAGCGTAGAGCACCAGCACGGTGCCGGCGATTCCTGCCATGCCGCCGGTCATCACCAGAAAAAGCTCGCTGCGCGTCAACCGCGCCAGATAGGGCCGGATGAACAGCGGCGCTTCCACCATGCCGAGAAAGATGTTGGCCGCGGTCGACAGCCCGGCCGCGCCGCCGACGCCGAGCGTCCGCTCCAGCAGCCACGACATGCCGCGCACCACCGGCGGCAGGATTTTCCAGTAGAACAGCAGCGTGGTCAGCACGCTCATGACCAGCACCACCGGCAGCGCCTGAAACGCCAGGATGAAATTCGCGCCCGGCGCCTTCAGGTCGAACGGCGGCGCGCCGCCGCCGAGATAGCCGAACACGAACGAGCTGCCGGCGCGCGAGGCGGCGGAAATGGTTCCGACCGCGTCATTGATGGCGCCGAACGCGTGCGCGACCAACGGCAGTCTGGTCAGTGCGACCGCGGTGAGAAAGGTGACGGCGAGGCCGATCGCGGACTGCCGCAGCGACACCGCGCGACGGTTTTCGCTGAGGACCCACGCGATCGCCAGCAACGCGAATACGCCGAACGCCGATTGCAGCTGAAGCATGATTCCCCCGAGGCCGGGGAGATTATGGGGGCAGGGCCGTGAGCTGCGCAATGCCGTTGGTGGCGTGACGCGGCTGCAAAGTCGTCATTGCGAGTCAACGGGTCGCGCGAATGCGCGCCCGATGACAGGCTCCGCGAAGCAATCCATCTTGCGGCACAAAGAAAGAATGGATTGCTTCGTCGCAAGAGCTCCTCGCAATGACGGTACCTACCCCCGTCCGACGAACGGCATCTTGGTGGCCATGACCGTCATGAACAGCACGTTGGCGTCGAGCGGCAGGCTCGCCATGTAGGCGACGGCGTCGCCGACCGCCTTGGCGTCCATGCGCGGTTCGTGTTTCATCGTGCCATCGGGCTGCATCACGCCGGGGCCGGCGACCATGCGGTCGGTCATCGGGGTTGCGGCATTGCCGATGTCGACCTGGCCGACCGCGATGTCGTACATGCGGCCATCGAGGTTGGTGGCCTTGGTCAGGCCGGTGATGGCGTGTTTTGTCGAGGTATAGGCCGCCGAGAACGGCCGCGGCGCGTGCGCCGAGATCGAGCCGTTGTTGATGATGCGGCCGCCGCGCGGGGTCTGGTCCTTCATGATACGGAACGCGTGCTGGGTGCACAGGAACGGCCCGGTCAAATTGGTGTTCACCACCGACTGCCACTGATCGAGGCTGAGATCCTCGAAATTCACCGGCGGCGCGCCCATGCCGGCATTGTTGAACAGCACGTCGAGCCGGCCGTAGACTTCCATCACCTTGGCAAACAGTGCCGCGATCGAACCGGGGTCGGTCATGTCGGCGGTAACAGGCAGGCTCTTGCCGACATTGTCGCCGAGCTTTTGCGTCTCCTGCAGCATTTCCATCCGCCGCCCGGCCAGCACCACGGTAAAGCCTGCGTTCATCAGCGCCAGCGACGCCGCGCGTCCCACCCCGGTGCCCGCGCCGGTCACCACTGCGATCTTGTTTGCTGCCTCGGCCATTTCGTTTCCTTACCTTTTATGTTTTTGGTTCTGTTTCGGTCTTGTAGGGCGGTCGCGGAATATTCTGATGCGCCGCGCGCAGCGCCGCCGACCAGCGCGAGCGCAGGTCGTGGAAATACGGCTCGCCCGCCTCGATGCGGTGGTTGAGATCGGCATCGCAGACATCCGAGCGCACCACCAGCACGTCGATCGGCAGGCCGACGCCGAGATTGGAGCGCATCGTCGAATCCATCGAGATCAGGCTGGTCTTCAGCGCCTCATAGAGTTCGACGTCGTAATGCATGGCGCGGTCGAGCACCGGCTTGCCATACTTGTGCTCGCCGATCTGCAAATAGGGCGTGTCGGTGGTGCATTCGATGAAATTGCCGGCCGGGTACACCATGAACAGCCGCATCCGCGAGCCCTTGATCTGGCCGCCGAACAGGAACGAGACGTCGAAATTGATGTCCTCGGATTTCAGCGCCTCGCCTTCGGTGGCGTTGACCGCGCGGATGGCGCGGCCGATGCGCTGCGCCGCCTGGAACATGGTCGGCGCGTTCATCAGCGTTTCGAGTTCGCCGGTGTGCGGGTCCTCGAGCCCCTCGGTCAGGGTCGACAGCACCGACTGGCTGATCGCCAGATTGCCGGCGCTGGCGATCGCCATGATGCGGTCGCCCGGCTTGCTGAAGATATGCAGCTTGCGAAAGGTCGAGACGTTGTCGAGCCCGGCATTGGTCCTGGTGTCGGCGATCATGACCAGGCCGTCCCGCACCAGCACACCGCAACAATAGGTCATTCCCGGTCCCCAAACACCGATCGAGACGATCGGCGGGCAACTAGTAGCCAATTTCAGGGGGCCATCCAACCCCAATTCCCCGTGGTGCAGCCATCTCCGAACGGTTAGAAAATCACCCGAGCATTCCGAGACGGGGAGCACCGATGCGAAACTCAATGGTGATCGGCGGCCTGATCGCAAGCGCGCTATTCATGGCCACCTCGGGTGCCCTGGCGGGACCCTGGGAAGACGGCATGGCGGCCTATAACCGCGGCGACTATGTGCCGGCGGTCCGGCTGTTTCGCCCGTTGGCCGAGCAGGGCAATCCGAAGGCGCAGAGTGTGCTCGGGAAGATGTACCGCAAAGGGCAGGGGGTCGTGCGCAATCCGGCGCAGGCCTTCATGTGGTTCAGCCTCGCGGCCAGGCGCGGGGACGCCAGGGCAAGAGCGGAAATGCGCGAGGTATCGCAGGCCATGACGCCGCAGGAAATCTCGACGGCGAACCAGATGGCGCAAGCTTGCGAGGCCTCGAGCTACCGCGCGTGCGAGTATTTTTGAGACGGAATGTCACGCACAGTTCGCAAGCCGGAACAGGGTTCACCCCGCGCCGTTGCCGAACGTTTGTGCTGGTTGGCCCACAAGATCAGCAGGTATTTTTCCGCGTGGGCCTGAATAGGAAATGACTCGGTCCGCGCTTGTGTCGTAGCGTCCGGCCATGCGCAGCCCAGGCCCCGAACCGGCGGCCGGCAGAATGCTACGTTGAGGAGGCTTTCGATGGATTTTACACGTCTGGCGATCAATCGCCGCACCGCGCTGCTGACGTCGGCGGCCATTGCCGCCAATGTGATCAATCCGCTGCGGGCCTTTGCGCAGGAAACGCCGCGCAAGGGCGGCGTGTTCAACGTGCATTACGGCGCCGAACAGCGTCAGCTCAATCCCAGCATCCAGGCCTCCACCGGCGTCTACATCATCTCGGGCAAGATCCAGGAGAACCTGGTCGATCTCGACGCCAGCGGCAAACCGGTCGGCGTGCTCGCTGAAAGCTGGGAGGCCTCGCCCGACGGCAAGACCGTCACCTTCAATCTGCGCAAGGGCGTCAGCTGGCACGACGGCAAGCCGTTCACCTCGGCGGACGTGGCGTTTACCGCCATGAACATGTGGAAGAAGATCCTGAACTACGGCTCGACGCTGCAGCTGTTCCTCACCGCCGTCGATACGCCCGATGCGCACACCGCGATCTTCCGTTACGAGCGGCCGATGCCGCTCAACCTGCTGCTGCGCGCGCTGCCGGACCTCGGCTATATCTCGGCAAAACATCTCTATGAATCCGGCGAGATCAGGCAGAACCCGGTCAATCTTGCGCCCGTCGGCACCGGCCCGTTCAAATTCGTCAAATACGAGCGCGGCCAATACGTCATGGCCGATCGCAATCCGGATTACTGGCGGCCCAACGCGCCCTATCTGGACCGCATCGTCTGGCGCGTCATCACCGATCGCGCGGCGGCCGCGGCGCAGATGGAAGCCGGCGAGCTGCACTACAGCCCGTTCTCGGGGCTCACCATCTCGGACATGGCGCGGCTGTCCAAGGACAAGCGCTTTGTCGTCTCGACCAAGGGCAATGAGGGCAACGCCCGCACCAACACCATCGAGTTCAACTTCCGCCGCAAGGAGCTGTCGGACATCCGCGTTCGCCGCGCCGTAGCGCACGCCATCAACGTACCGTTCTTCATCGACAATTTTCTCGGCGATTTCGCCAAACTCGGCACCGGGCCGATCCCGTCGACCTCGAGCGATTTCTATCCCGGCGCTGACACGCCGCAATATCCTTACGACAAGGCCAAGGCGGCGGCGCTGCTCGATGAGGCCGGATACAAGCGCGGCTCCGGCGGAACCCGCTTCTCGCTGCGCCTGCTGCCGGCGCCATGGGGCGAGGACATCTCGCTGTGGTCGACCTTCATCCAGCAATCGCTCACCGAGGTCGGCATCACGGTCGAGGTCGTGCGCAACGACGGCGGCGGCTTCCTCAAGCAGGTCTATGACGAGCACGCCTTCGATCTGGCCACCGGCTGGCACCAGTACCGCAACGACCCCGCGGTCTCGACCACGGTGTGGTACCGCTCCGGCCAACCCAAGGGCGCGCCCTGGACCAACCAGTGGGGATGGCAGGACCCGAAGGTCGACCGGACCATCG
>CALROE020000136.1:0-7511 GCA_943369715.1 Bradyrhizobium ivorense | reverse complement strand
GATCGAAAACTCGCAAGTTACCAGGGACGTCGCATGGTGGATAAACCCGTGATCAGGACGGCTGCGCGGATCGCGTTATTGGCCGCGATCTCATTGGCCATACCGGCTTCGCCGGCATCGGCGCAGTCGATCACCGATCGTTTCAAGGGCCTGTTCGGCGGCAAGTCGGAGGAGGCTCCCGCGCCGGGCGCACCGCCCGCCGCGGACGAAGCCCCGAGTGGTCTGTCCTGTCCACCAGTCAGCATTCGCGCCGGAGCCTCCACCTATCAGGTGGCAGCCCCCGGCAAGCAGCCGGTCGGCAACGACCTGCGCTTCCAGGTGACGATCACCCGCACCGCGCGCGAGTGCAGCTACACTGGCGGCGAGATCACCGCGCGGATCGGCATTCAGGGCCGCGTCATTGCCGGCCCCGCCGGCGCCCCTGCTACCGTCGACATCCCGATGCGGGTGGCGGTGGTGCAGTCCGGCGTGCAGGAAAAGACCATCGCCACCAAGGCGTACCGGACCTCGGTGACGATGTCCGAGGACGGCAGCGTGCCGTTCACGCTGGTCGCCGAAGATCTGGTCTATCCCGCGCCAGCGGGAGCGGTCGGCGATTCCTACATCTTCTACATCGGCTTCGATCCGCAGGCGCTGAAGCCGGAGCCGAAGGCCAAGCCGAAGAAGAAGTAAGGTTGGCTGTTGTCGCAAGTGCGCGCCAAATAAAAGGTCGTCATCCCCGCGCAGGCGGGGATCCAGTACGCCGCGGTCTCTCGGCTTTATCGCTGCCGCCTCTGGAATACTGGATCATCCGCCTTCGCGGATGATGACAGCGAGAGTGGTGAGGCACTTTCACAACAACAAAAAAGCCGGCGCGATCATCTCGCGCCGGCTTTTGTTAAAAACTTGAAACTTGTCAGTTCAGCTTGGCCTTGACCTCGGCGATACCCTTGGTCAGCAGGTCATCCGCGATCGAGCCGGTCACCGACTGCGACAGGATGGTGGAAGCCGCTGTCACAGCGGCATTGGCTGCCGCCGCGCGAACGTCGGCGAGGGCCTGGGCTTCGGCGAGCGCGATCTTGCTCTCGGCGGTCTTGGTGCGCCGGGCGACGAAATCTTCCAGCTTGGTCTTGGCTTCGGAGGCGATGCGCTCGGCTTCGGCCTTGGCGAAAGCGATGATTTCCTGCGCTTCGCCTTCCGCCTTGGCGTGGCGGGCCTTGTATTCGGCCAGCAGCTTGGCCGCTTCGTCCCTGAGCTGGCGGGCGTCGTCGAGTTCGGCCTTGATGCGGGCGGCGCGGTGATCGAGCGCCTTCAGCACGGTGTGATGGATCCCGAAATAGGCAAACACCGCCATCAGCAGGACGAAGGCGACGGCGACCCAGAATTCCGCTTGGTAGAGCATGGTCACTATCCCTTCAGCGACGCGTCAACGGCCGAGGCCACGGCCTTGCCGTCGGGCGCCACGCCGGTCAGCCGCTGCACGATTGCGGTGGCAGCTTCAGCGGCGATGCCGCGGACGTTGCTCATCGCGGTCTCGCGCGTCGACGCGATGGTTTTTTCAGCCTCGGCGAGCTTGACCGACAGCTTGTCTTCCAGCGCCTTGCGCTCGGCTTCCGATGCCGCGTTCAGCTTTTCGCGGGTCTCGGCGCCGATCGCCTGCGCGCGCGAACGGGCCGCGGCCAGTTCGCTCTCATAGGCTTTCAGGGCGTTGTCGGACTCGTCCTTCAGCTTCTGCGCCGCCGCCAGATCGCCTTCGATCGCAGCCTGACGGTCCTCGATCGTCTTGCCGACGCGCGGCAAAGCGATACGCGAGACGATCAGGTAGAGTGCAACGAACGCGATCAGCAGCGACACCAGTTGCGAAGCAAAGGTGTTCGACTGGAACGGCGGAAACGGGGCCTTGTGACCCCCATCGGCCGCGGTATGAGCCGTCGTAGCCACGGGCTTCTCCTCGTTGGACGATCGAGGTCCCGGTTCGGGACCTCACCGGCCAGATCGGTATGGGATCAGAGAGCGAACAGCAGCAACAGCGCGATCAGCAGCGAGAAGATGCCGAGCGCTTCGGTCACGGCGAAGCCGAAAATCAGGTTGCCGAACTGGCCCTGGGCTGCCGAGGGATTGCGCACCGCTGCGGCGAGATAGTTGCCGAAGATGATGCCCACGCCGGCGCCTGCGCCACCCATGCCAATGCAGGCAATACCAGCGCCAATGTACTTTGCGGCAATCGGATCCATGAAACGAACTCCTTCTTGAGGTTTGCTAGAGCGGCAGGTTTGCCAGTGAGGGCCGGATCAGTGGCCCGGATGGAGAGCATCGTTGAGGTAGATGCAGGTGAGGATGGCGAAGACGTAGGCCTGAAGGAACGCGACCAGAAGCTCGAGCGCGGTGAGCGCCATGGTCAGTCCGAGCGGCAGGACGGCGCCCATCCAGCCGAGGAATCCGAGGGCGCCGAGCATGCCGATGAAGCTCGCGAACACTTTCAGCGCGATGTGGCCTGCCAGCATGTTGGCGAAAAGTCGCACCGAATGCGAAACCGGTCGCAGGAAGAACGACAGGACCTCGATGAACATCACCAGCGGCAGGATCGCGATCGGAACACCCGACGGCACGAATATCTTGAAGAATTTCAGGCCGTTCTTGTAGAGGCCGTAGAACAGCACGGTGAAGAACACCACCAGCGCCAGCGCCACGGTGACGATCAGATGGCTCGAAACCGTGAAGGTGTAAGGAATGATGCCGATGAAATTCGAGATCATGATGAACATGAACAGCGAGAAGATCAGCGGGAAGAACTTCATGCCTTCCGAGCCGGCGGTGCTCCTGATGGTGCTCGCCACGAATTCGTAGCTCAGTTCGGCCACCGACTGCAGGCGGCCCGGGATCAGCTGCCGGCCGGTGCCGAGCATCAGCAGCGAGATCACCGCCACCGACAGGAACATGTAGGCCGACGAATTGGTGAACGCGATTTCGTGTCCGCCGATGTGACCGATGGTGAAGAGCTTGGTGATCTCGAACTGGTGAATTGGATCGGCGGCCATGCGTCTCTCAGTCTATCGGTTTCGCGATCTCCAGGGATCGCGTCGAACGTTCGGTTGCGCTTCGCGATATCAGCGTCAGAGCCGTTCGGACTGCTTCGCCATCACGCCCGCGGTTCGCATCACATTGATGACGCCGGCGGTAAAGCCAAGCAGCAAGAATACGATGAGCCCCCAGGGCGAAGTCGACAGCAGGCGATCGAAACCCCAGCCGAGACCCGCTCCGACAAGAACACCGGCAACCAGTTCGGAGGAGAGGCGAAGCCCCATGGCCATGGCGGATGCCCTGGCCTGAGCCTGCTCATTTCCGGACGAGTCAGTCCCGATTTTGCGGCTGTCCCTCACTTCGGACAAACGCTGATCCAGACTTCCGAGCCTTGCGGAAAGCGCGGCTTCGTCGGACGATTTATCGCGACTTCCATTTCGCTCGCCGTTCGTGCCTTCAGCCATGCTGTGGAGCCCAAACGTACCTGCGGTGGATGGAAATAACGCCCCGTCACCCTCAAAAGCCGCGCGGACCATACTGACCGCACCTGATCAAGTCAAGATTGCGTCGTAACCAGTTAGTGCATTGATTTATCTCGATTTATTCAGCGAGAGCGGGATCGGCGGCCGAGCCCTCGCCGCACTGCAATAGCTGACCCCGATCTCAGGCGACCCTGGTCGATCTTGCACCGCACCGGCGGGTCTGTTGGGATGGCCCCCGACCGCCATTCCCATCTGTGGATTCACCTGGAGACCGCATGCCGCGTCAGGTCGACTACTATTTTTCACTGCTGTCCCCGTGGGCCTATATCGGCCATAAATTGTTTCGGGAGGTCGCAAGTACCTACGATCTCAATGTGAATCACAAGCCGGTGGTGCTGGTCGACCTGTTCTCGGAGACCGGCGGCCTGCCGCTGATGAAGCGCCATCCGATGCGGCAGCGTTACCGGATGGTCGAACTGCAGCGCTGGCGCGACAAGCGCGGCCTGAATTTCAACCTGCAGCCGGCGAACTGGCCGTTCAACGCACGGCTCGCCGATGGCGTGGTGATTGCGGCCATCGAGGCCGGCCTCGATCCCGATCCCTATCTGCGGCGGGCATATGCTGCGGTTTGGGAAGACCAGCTCAACCTGGCCGATCCGGCGACCCTGATCAAACTGGCCGACGATTCCGGGCTTCCCGGCGGGCAATTGGTGGCGCGTTCGGGATCCGACGAGATCGGCGCGATCTATGAGCAAAACCGGCAGGATGCGCTGGCGGCCGACGTGTTCGGATCGCCGGCCTATGTGCTCGATGGCGAGGTATTCTGGGGCCAGGACCGGATCGAATTGCTCGCCGACGCGTTGAAATCCGGCCGCGCGCCCTATAGGTCGCAGGTGTAGGCTGGAAGCGCCCAGAACGGGGACAGCCTGTCCGGTTTGAGGCGGAGCGATCCCAGGAGCGACCCCATGAGCGATCCCACGAGCACAGCGACATCGCCCTCGAAGTTCTCCACAGCAATCGCGGTTACCGCGGTAATTTTCGGCCTCGCGGGTTCCTTGGGCGGAATCGGCGCCGCCGTCGCACAATCCATGCCGGACGGCGAGAAGGGCCGTTATTCGATGTCGACGGTCGGCAACGGCGTGATCCGGCTGGATACCAGGACCGGCACGGTTTCGACCTGCAGCAATAGCGGCGCGGGCTGGGCCTGTTACGCCGTGCCCGACGAACGCGCGGCGCTGGATGCGGAAATCGGCCGGCTGCAGGCCGACAATGAAAGACTGAAGGCTGAACTGGCGGCGCGCGAAGCCGTCGTCACCGGCAAGATCGACGAGGCCTTGCCCAAGGACACCTTGCCCAAGACCGATTCGCTGAAGAAGCCCGACCCGAAGGTGGCCGAGGGCGAGCGCAAGATCGAGATCCCGCTGCCGAGCGATCGCGATTTGGACCGCATGATGTCGTTCCTGGAGCGGGCGTGGAAGCGGCTGATCGAGATGGCCAACCGGGTGCAGAAGGACGTTTCCGGCCGGATTTGAGCGTTCGGAATTCGCAGGGGGGGCAAAGCGAAGCGTGCCCACCAACTTGCTGGCTACGAACGAAATGGTGGGCACGGCGCGAAGAGCGCCTTTGCCCACCCTGCGTTTTGAGGCGTTATGTCCCCACCGAAATCCATCTCCCGCTCCGCGCCGTCGACGGTCACCGTGACCGCCATCGTGTCCTCGCTGCTGACGGTGCAGACGCGCGGCGCCGGCTTCACCGACCTCACCGCCGAGATCGAAAAATTCGTCCGCGAGGCCGATGCGCAAGAGGGCGTGGTGACGCTGTTCATCCGCCATACCTCGGCGTCGCTGACGATCCAGGAAAACGCCGATCCCTCGGTGCTAACAGATCTGATGACGGCGCTCGGCCGGCTCGCGCCCGAGGGGGCTGGATGGAGCCACGACACCGAAGGCCCCGACGACATGCCGGCGCATGTCAAGACCATGCTGACGGCGACCTCGCTGCAGGTGCCGGTGCTCGATGGCGAACTCGCGCTGGGAACCTGGCAGGCGATCTATCTGGTCGAGCATCGCCGCGCGCCGCACCGCCGCGAGGTCGTGCTGCAGTTTGTCGGAAGCACGAACTAGCTGGAGCGCTCTGAGCCAGCGCGCTTTTTCTTCTCCCTCCCCACCACGCGCAAGAGCGCGCGGGAGGAGGGGAGAAGAGTCCAAAACAAGACCGGCCGCGGAGTGATCCGCGGCCGGCTTGTGACGATGATCCGGCGGCGACCGCCGCCGGATCAGTTCAGCTTACTTGGTGATATCGACGTCCTTGGTTTCCGGCAGGAAGAAGAAGCCGACGACGGCGGTGATCGATGCGAAGATGATCGGGTACCAGAGACCGGCATAGATATCGCCGGTCGAGGCCACGATCGCGAACGAGGTCGCGGGCACCAGTCCGCCGAACCAGCCGTTGCCGATGTGATAGGGCAACGACATCGACGTGTAGCGGATCCTGGTCGGGAACAGTTCGACCAGCATTGCCGCGATCGGCCCGTACACCATGGTGACGAATATCACCAGGATGAACAGCAGTCCGATCACCGCCGCAGCCTGCGGCTTGAAGATGTCGAACGGATGCGACATCTTCACGATCTGGGCGTCTCCGGCCTTGGGATAGCCTGCGGCCTGCACCGCCGCCAGCACCTGCGGGTTCGACGCCGCCGCTGCCGTATACGGCACGTCCTTGCCGTTGACGACGACCTTCACGCCCGAGCCCGCGGCACCGTAGCTGGTGGTGTACTTGACCGACTGCTGCGCCAGATAGGCACGGGCGGTGTCGCAAGGCGCCGTGAAGACGCGGGTGCCGACCGGATTGAACAAGTCGCCACAGACGGCACGATCGGAAACAACCTCCACCTTCACCGTCTCGATGGCCTTTTCCAGCGCCGGGTTGGCGTTGGACGTGATCGATTTGAAGATCGGGAAGAAGGTCAGCGCCGCGATCAGACAGCCTGCCAGGATGATCGGCTTGCGGCCGATCTTGTCGGACAGCGCGCCGAACACGATGAAGAAGCCGGTGCCGAACAACAGCGACCACGCAATCAGCAAATTGGCGGTGTAGCCGTCGACCTTGAGGATCGATTGCATGAAGAACAGCGCGTAGAACTGGCCGGTGTACCAGACCACGCCCTGACCCATCACGCCGCCGACCAGCGCCAGGATGACGATCTTGGCGTTGCTCCAGTTGGCGAAGGCTTCGGTCAGCGGAGCTTTCGAGCTCTTGCCCTCGTCCTTCATCTTCTGGAACACCGGCGATTCATTCAAGCGGAGCCGGATCCAGACCGAGATGCCGAGCAGGAACACCGACACCAGGAACGGAATGCGCCAGCCCCAGGCAGCGAATTCAGGCTCGCCGAGTGCGGAACGAGTGAACAGGATCACCAGCAGCGACATGAACAGGCCGAGGGTTGCCGTGGTCTGGATGAACGACGTGTAGTAGCCGCGTTTGCCGTGTGGCGAATGCTCGGCCACATAGGTGGCGGCTCCGCCATACTCGCCGCCGAGGGCGAGACCCTGCAACAGCCGCAGGCCGATCAGGATGATCGGCGCCGCGATGCCGATCGTCGCCGCGTTGGGCAGCAGGCCGACGACGAAGGTCGACAGGCCCATGATCAGAATGGTGACGAGGAAGGTGTATTTGCGGCCGACGATGTCGCCGACACGGCCGAATACGATGGCGCCGAACGGACGGACGATGAAGCCCGCGGCGAAGGCGAGCAGCGCGAAGATGTCGCGGGTCGCCTGGTTGAACATAGGCAGCTTGGTGGCGGGGTCGATGACGCCGAAGAATTGCGCGCCGATGACGCTGGCGAGCGAACCGAACAGGTAGAAATCATACCATTCGAAGACGGTGCCGAGCGAGGAGGCGAGAATGACGAAACGTTCGTCCTTCGTCATGCCTCCGGTTCGGACTTTTTCAGTTGCAGCTATTGTGGACATTTCCGGTCGCTCCCGTCTCTTTTTTGATTCACGAACATGTGTGTTGCGTCAG
>CALROE020000135.1:0-7512 GCA_943369715.1 Bradyrhizobium ivorense | reverse complement strand
CAAGGGTCTTGATCCTGCGCGGCTCGGTGCCGTTAGGCAGCGTGCCATTGCCTGCTCCTGCGGGCACCGGCCCGGCAGTGGCGACGCTCGCGGCGGACGGCGGATTGCTATTCGGATTCAGCGGCGGAAACACCACGCGCGGACCGGTCCTGGCATTGACATCAACGGGGGCTTCCTCGCGCGGAACGATCTTTTCCTTGCCGTCGCCCGTCGCCATGCGGTCCGGCACCTTGGCCGAGCCGTCCGACGGCGCCGGCACGATCTTGGTCGGGCTGTTGTCGGCCTTGATGATCGGCGGCTCGCCGCTGCGGGGCGATCCAGCAAAGGTGCGATAGGCAAAGGCCGCACCCGTTCCCACCACCGCCAGCACAAGCACCACGGCCACGGTCATCATACCGCCGCCGCGCTTCTTGACCGGTTCTTCGGCGACATCGCCGTAGCCGTCCTGATAGGCGTAGGGGTCATCCGCGTAGGCGGGATCGTGCTGGCCCGGCTGGCCGGCGTGATCGAGCTGGCCATACAGGGCGTCGTCGTAGCGCGATGGATCGGGCTCCTGAGCGGCATCGGCGTAGGACGGGGACTGGTGGTAGTCCGGCTCCGGCGCGGCAAGCGGCGCTGCATAGCGATGCAGCGGGTGCACGGCGTTCGGGTAATCCTGTTCGTAATCGTCCTGTGGAGCGGCCGGAGCTGCCTGCGGGATGGCGCGGCGCATCCACGGTGGTGGGCCTGCGGCGGGCTCCTCGTCGGCAGGTGCCGGCGGCTGGTATTGCTCGCGGTCGGTGCGCGGCTGCACCGGCTGATTGGCCCTGCCCATCGCGAACGGGTCGGTTTGGCCGATCAGGCGCGCAAGCTCCGCCAGCGGATCGGCCTCGGTCCTTGCCGGCGCATGAGGTTCGCCGCCGCGATCATAACCGTCGTCGGCGGGAAAAGGCTTGTCCTGATATCGATCAGCCATCGTGATGATGCGTCCCCTTCGGGAAAGCCGCCAACCCGCTTTTGCAAACGAACCGACGCCTGCCAGATGCCTCACGGTTCCCCGCGTGAAGCGTACCCCCTATCGCATCTCGGTCGGGGCATGGACGCCGAGAACGGCGAGCCCGGATGCCAGAACCGAGACGACGCCCTGGACCAATGCCAATCGCGCCTTTGTAATCTCTGCATCATTATTGATAATGAAGCGTAAATAGGGCAAATCGCGCCCCCGGGTCCATAGCGCATGAAATTCACTGGCGAGATCATATAGATAAAACGCGATTCGGTGCGGCTCGTGCGCTACCGCCGCCGCCTCGATCATCCGGGGATAGAGCGCCAGCAGCCTGAGCAGGCTGAGTTCCGCGGGGTCGGTCAGCCGTTCCACCGCGGCATCGCCCAGGAACGCCGCCCGCGCTTCGGTGTCTTCGGGCAGGTCGGGAACCAGTTCCCGGGCGTTCTTGAAGATCGAATGGCCGCGGGCATGGCCGTACTGCACATAGAACACCGCATTGTCCTTGGACTGCTCGATCACCTTGGCGAGATCGAAATCCAGCACCGCGTCGTTCTTGCGGAACAGCATCATGAACCGCACGGCGTCGGAGCCGACCTCGTCGACCACCTCGCGCAGCGTCACGAACTCGCCGGAGCGCTTCGACATCTTCACCGGCTCGCCATGGCGCAGCAGACGCACCAGTTGCACCACCTTCACGTCCAGCGTGGCCCTGCCCGCCGTGACGGCCTTGACCGCCGCCTGCATGCGCTTGATGTAGCCGCCATGATCGGCGCCGAACACGTCGATCAGATTGGCAAAGCCGCGGTCGAACTTGTTCTTGTGGTTGGCGATATCGGAAGCGAAATAGGTGTAGCTGCCGTCCGACTTCATCAGCGGACGGTCGACATCGTCGCCATAGGCGGTGGCGCGAAACAGCGTCTGCTCGCGGTCCTCGTAATCCTCCACCGGCGCGCCACCCTTGGGCGGCGGCAGGCGGCCTTCATAGACGTCGCCCTTGGAGCGCAGAAAATCGATGGTCTCGGTGACCTTGTTGTTGCCGGTTTCGATCAGCGACCGCTCGGAGAAGAACACGTCGTGCTTGATATGGAGCGCGGCGAGATCGGTCTTGATCATGTCCATCATCATGGCGATGGCCCTGGCCCGCACGGGCGGCAACCAGGCGCCTTCCGCCATCGTCAACAGCTTGTCGCCACACTCCGCGGCGAGCGCCTGCCCGACCGGCACCAGATAGTCGCCGGGATAAAGCCCCTCCGGAATCTCGATGCTCTCGCCGAGCGCCTCGCGGTAGCGCAGGAATGCCGAGCGGGCGAGCACATCGACCTGGGCGCCGGCATCGTTGATGTAGTATTCTCTGGTGACGTCGTAGCCGGCGAAATCAAGCAGGCTGCACAACGCGTCGCCGAATACCGCGCCACGGCAGTGGCCGACATGCATCGGCCCGGTGGGGTTGGCCGACACGTATTCGACATTGACCTTCTCGGCCGCGCCCATCGGGCTTTTGCCGTAGCCAGCGCCCTCGCGCAACACGGTGCGCAACGCGTCCGACCATGCCTGCGGCTTCAAGGTCAGATTGATGAAGCCGGGGCCGGCGACGTCGACCGATGCGATCAGATCATCCGTGCGCAGTTTGGTTGCGATGGCCTCGGCGAGATCGCGCGGTTTTGCCCTGGCCTCCTTGGCCAGCACCATCGCGGCATTGGTCGCCATGTCGCCATGCGCCGCGTCCCGCGGCGGCTCGACCACGACCCGCGACAGGTCGATGCCGGCGGGCCAGCCGCCTTCGGATGCGAGCGCGCCACAAACCGCGTGGACGCGCGCCAGCACGTTGGCGAAAAGATGCTGCGGTTGGCTGGAATCGACCATGGGCGTGACTGGACCGGGGATGATGCCGCGTGCGGCTAGGCCGCCGCCTAACGCAAATCCGGGGTCGAGTCAAAAAGCCGTTGGTGCTCGGTGATGGCGAAACGGTCGGTCATCCCGGCGATAAAGTTGCCGATCCGCCTTGCGCGCTCGGTTTCGCTCTCGTGATCGCCGCCATTGCGCGACGACCACTCCGCCGGCAGGTCGTCCGGGCTCTTCTGGTAGCGCGCGAACAGGTCGAACAGGATCTGTTCGGCCTCGCCCATCACCCGCATCACCCTGGGATGGCGGTACATCCTGAGCTTCAGGAACGCCTTGATCTCGGCTTCCGCCTGCGCCGCCTCGGGCGGAAACGCGATCAGGACATCGCCAAGGCCGCGCACGTCGTCGACCGATTTGGGCCGGGCAAGATCGAGCCGGCGGCGCGCTTCGATGACGACAGCGCCGATCAAATAGGAAATCAGTTCGCGCACCAGCTCCGCGCCGCGCCTGACGTCGTCGAGACCGGGATAGTGCCGTGCTATGTCCGCGATCATTTCCGCCGTCAGCGGCATCACCTTGAGATCGTCGACCGTGAACAAATCGGCCCTCAGGCCGTCGTCGATGTCGTGGGCGTCGTAGGCGATGTCATCGGCGATCGCCGCGACCTGGGCTTCCAGCGAGGCAAAGCTCCACAATTCCAGGTCATAGGCCGCCATGTAGTCGGATATCCCGGAGGGAATGCCGTGGTCGGCGTAACGTCCGACCGCGGCGCCGTTGCGCAGGGTCAGTGGGCCGTTGTGCTTGACGATGCCCTCCAGCGCTTCCCAGGTCAGGTTGAGTCCATCGAACTCGGGATAGCGATGTTCCAGCGAGGTAACGACACGCAGGGTCTGGGCATTGTGGTCAAAGCCGCCATGGGCCTGCAGGCAGGCGTCGAGCGCCCGCTCGCCGGCATGGCCGAACGGCGGATGGCCGAGATCATGCGCCAGCGCCAGGGTTTCCGTGAGATCCTCATCGAGGCCGAGCTGCCGGGCCAACGCCCGGGCGATCTGCGCCACTTCGAGGCTGTGGGTAAGCCGGGTCCGATAATGATCGCCCTCATGGAACACGAAGACCTGCGTCTTGTGCTTGAGGCGGCGAAAGGCGGTGGAATGGATCACCCGGTCGCAATCCCGGCGAAACGGGCTGCGGGTCTTGCTCGGCGGCTCCGCAAACAGCCGCCCGCGGCTGCGCTCGGGGTCGCAGGCATAGATCGAGCGTGGGGCTGCCATTCCGACCGACACGGTGTTTTAATCCTTATCCAATTGATTCCGCTGGCTTGCGCACTTAACTATGAGGCGTGCCGGATACCAAATAGTTTGGGTATGGCAGCGTCGACCGGAGATTTCTCACATGACGACAGCCGTCACCATCAGCGAGCGGGCCGCCCGCCGCATCGGGGAGATCCTCAAGACCGAGGGCGACGGCGCCATGCTGCGGATCAGCGTCGAGGGCGGCGGCTGCTCGGGCTTCCAGTACAAATTCGACGTCGAGCGCGCCCAGGCTGAGGATGACCTCGTGATCGCGCGCGACAGCGCCGTGGTGCTGGTCGACCCGGCCTCAGTGCCGTTTCTGGCCGGATCGGAGGTCGATTTCGTCGATGATCTGATCGGCGCCTCGTTCCGGGTGGTCAATCCCAACGCCACCGCCTCCTGCGGCTGCGGCACCAGCTTTTCGATCTGAAAACCTCAAATTCGCTGGATCAAGGCGGTTTCGGCGCCAGACCGTATCGGCGGTGCGCTACGCGACCTGCTCAAAGTCCGCATCGAACTCCCGGCGCATTCGGCGATTGGCCTCGTCCAGCCAGCCGATGGCCTCCCGCAACTCGACCGCGCTGATGCTGGCCGCCCGGTGTTCGATCAGCCTTGCGAGATCGGACATCTCGCTGGCGCCGAGGGTCCTGGCCGAACCTTTCAATGCGCAGGCCTCGATTTCGATCAACTCGCGGTCACCCCCGTCCGCGAACTGCCGGAACAGATCGAGGCGCGCCTCGGTCTCGCTCGCAAACACCGCGAAAGTCTCCCGCACGCCATCCTCGCCGATCGCGGCGGTCAGGTGTGCCAGTGCCATCCGGTCGAGTACCGCGGGGACGGCAGTCGATTCCGAATCCTCCGGCGTCGCAGGGGCCTGCCGCAGGACCCTCAGCACTGCGGCGACCATGGCCGGCTTGCGCAGCGGTTTGGCGAGGAAATCGGACATCCCGGCATCGCTGCACAGCTTGATATCCTCGGCGAAGGCATTGGCGGTCAGCGCAATGATGGGCAGGCTCGCGAATCGCCCGCCCTGGGCGCGGATCGCCCTGGTTGCCGCCAGACCATCCATCTCCGGCATCCACACATCCATCAGCACGAGGTCGAAGTCGACCTCCGATGCCGCCTGCACCGCCTGCACGCCGTCGGTCGCGATCCGCGTCTCCGCGTTGAACTCCTTCAACATCATGAGCACCACCATCCGGTTGGTGGCGTCATCCTCGGCGATCAACACCCGTAGCGGGCGGCCCTGCGCGGCGATGCGGGCCTTCAAGTCATCGGCCTCGACGCGATCGGCGCGCTGATCCCGCACCACCCTGTCGCTCGATGGCAGCGTCAGGCTGAATCGGAATGTCGCCCCTTCGTTTTCCCCGGAGGTAACTCCGATGGTGCCCCCCATCTGCTCGACGATGCGCCGGCTGATCGCAAGGCCGAGGCCGGTACCGCCGAAGCGGCGATTGATCGAGACGTCGGCCTGGGCGAAGTCGGTGAACAGCCGGCCGATACGATCGGGCGCAATGCCGATACCGGTATCGGACACCTGCCATTCCACCGTGGCGCTACTGCCTTCGCGCGACGTGCAGGCAACGGCGATGGTCACCCCTCCACGCCCGGTAAACTTGACGGCGTTGGAAGCGAGATTGAGCAGAACCTGGCGGATCCTCGCGATGTCCCCGCTCAACGTGGAAGGAAGGCTCGGATCGACTTCGACCTTTACCGCAAGGCCCTTGTTGCTGGCGCTGGTTGCGATGACCGAGGCAACGGCGTTCACGAGCGCCGCCGGTGAAAAATCGATCGTCTCAAACTCCAGGCGGCCGGCTTCGAGTTTCGACAGGTCGAGAATGTCGTTGAGGATCCGTAGCAGGTTGTCGCCGGAATCCCGGATCGTGGCCACAGCGTGACGCTGCTCCGGATCCAGCTTTGTCTCCAGCAGCATGCTGGCCAGGCCGAGCACGCCATTCATCGGCGTGCGGATTTCGTGACTCATCGTTGCGAGGAAACTGGACTTCGCCTGGTTGGCTGCCTCGGCCTGCTCCGCCCGCCAGCGTTCGGTGACATCGTGGCCGACGCCGCGATAGCCGGCAAAGTTGCCGTCGGGGTCCAGCGTCGGCTTTGCCGTCAACGCCCAAAGACGGGCCTGGCCGCCCGCCACGACGTGAACGATGATATCGCGCAGCGCCTCGCGCTTTTGCATCAGCGCGACAATACCGGATACCGCCGGCGCATCCGAGGGACAAAGCAGTTCCAGCGCGTCGCCGAAATACGCGCCGTGCAGCAACGCTCGCGGAAGTTGCGCCACCTCAACGAACCGTTCCGGGACGTGAATCAGCCGGCCTTCGGCGTCGGTCTGCCAAAGCCAGTCGCTGGCGTTCTCCTGAAACTCCTTCAGCAGCAGCGAGATCGTCTCGGTGTGGCGCTCGAGCTGCAACTGCGCGCGTGAATTATCAAAGAACAGTTTGCCGTTCGAGATCACGTTGCGGGAGATGAAGACAGCGTAAATCAGCAGGAAAACCGCCGTGACGGCGTAGACGTCGACACGGCAGAGCAGCAGAGCCACCGCAGACGCACAGGCCATCGTCCAGGTGTATGTCAGACCGGCGCCGGGGACCGTGGCGAGCGCGAAGCCGCCGGCCGATATCATTCCCGCCATCAGGCACGTGACGATCACCTGATACGTCGGAGCGATCGCCGGCAGCAGCACGATCGGCATCGTGCCCCAAGTCAACGCCAGGACGAATGCCTGGATCGTCATTCGTCGCGTTGCGTTCCGCGAAGCTTCCTTCGGTGCGCGGCGGCGCGAGCGCACCCACGACCGCGTCGCCATCGCCGCGGCGCAAGCAATGGTCAGCGCCCACACGCCGAGGAAGAGGTTCGAACCGGTGTTCCAGAACACGAACAGGACAATCGCCACGTTGACCAGATTGATGGTCATGGTGATCGGTACGAGGCGGGCTATCGCGTCGATTTGCTTGGCGCGAATGCGGCGCATCTCGCGTTCGCTGAGATCGCTCGTTTCGAATCCGCTTCCGGGAAAGAAGCGGCGAAGCCAAATGGCAAACACACCGGGCGCCACGTCGCGCGCGGTCTGCGCGGTCGCCAAATTTTTCGGCCGATTCATGCTGCGCGACACCTGATTTACAGCATCAGCAGACGCAGAGACGCGCTTCAATGGCGTTAATCCGGCGCACCGTAATAATACGGATCGAGCGCGCTTGAGGCCATCGAGTTGATCGCCGCCCGGTCAGGTTCTAGTACCCGGAATCATAAGTCACTGAGACGGCGTCCTTTGACACGGCGCTGGTGGACTTTGGATTTTGTCCAGACGAACGGCTCGGCATCTTTGTTGTAGGCTTTGATGAACGCATTGATGTGCTGTTTGAGTTGTTCGACCGAGGT
>CALROE020000134.1:0-7526 GCA_943369715.1 Bradyrhizobium ivorense | reverse complement strand
CGGTCGCGCTCGAGCGCAACCAGAGCAATTACCTCGGCAATGTGCTGCGGCTGGCCGCCGGCGACACGATTCTGGCGTTCAACGGGCGGGACGGCGAATGGCGGGCTGTTATTGCCGGCCGCAAACGGCCCGATAGTCTTGTGATCGCGACCCAGACCCGGGAGCAGGACCGGCTGCCCGACATCGCTTACGTCTTTGCGCCCTTAAAGCATGCCCGGCTCGACTATATGGTGCAGAAGGCGGTCGAGATGGGGGCCTCGGCGCTGCGGCCGGTGGTGACCCGCTTCACCCAGGTCTCACGGGTCAACAGCGAGCGGATGCGCGCCAATGTCATCGAGGCGGCCGAACAATGCGGCATCCTGAGCCTGGCCGAAGTCGCCGAGCCGGTGCCGCTCGATCGCTATTTGAGCCAGCGCGACGCCCAGCGCCTGCTGGTGTTCTGCGACGAGGCCGCGGATGCCCAAAATCCGCTGCAGGCGCTGCAAGGCGAGCCGGCGGGGTCCCACGGCATCGACATCCTGATCGGCCCCGAAGGCGGATTTGCCGAGGAAGAGCGCGCCAATCTGCTCCGGCAGCCGCGAATCCTGCGGCTTTCGCTGGGGCCACGGATCCTGCGGGCCGATACCGCCGGCGTCGCGGCGCTGGCGCTGGTGCAGGCGGCAATGGGCGACTGGCGCGCACCGGGTTTAGGTGGATCGTCCGACCGGGCGCCCTGATTGCTGGTTTTTGGCCAATTGGGCGGCCATTAAGCCATCTGGCTATTCCCAGTCGAAACCCCGCCCCGGCCATGCTAAGGGCTGCGCCCTGACCTCTGGTTCCCTCTTTTTTCGGGATAGTTGGACTTCGCGATGACCATGACCGCCGCCCCTCGTGCGACCGGATCCGCCGCATGGGCGGACGCCCTGCTATTGTCGTTCGCGCAGGCCGGCTACATCAAGGCCGAGCCGGATATCCTGCAGCCGGCCGAGCCGTTTCTGGATCTGTCCGGCGAGGACATCCGCAAGAGCCTCTATTTGACCACCGACCCCAACGGCGAGGAATTGTGCCTCCGCCCCGACCTCACCATTCCCGTGGCGCGGGACTATCTCGCCTCCCCCCGGGCCGGCCAGCCCACGGGCTTCTGCTATCTCGGGCCGGTGTTCCGCTATCGCAGCGGCCGTCCCAGCGAATTCCTGCAGGCCGGCATCGAATCCTTCGGACGGACCGACCGCGCCGCGGCGGATGCCGAAATGCTGGCGCTGGCGCTGGAGGCGACAACCGCGTTCGGGCTGACCGAGGTCGAGATCCGCACCGGCGACGTGGCGCTGTTCAACGCGCTGATCGAGGCCCTCGATCTGTATCCGGTCTGGCGGCGGCGGCTGATCAAGGATTTCAACCGCAAGGTCAGCCTGACCGAAGATATCGAGCGGCTGACGCTCAAGACCGCGCCCGGACGCAACGAATATGAAGGCGTGCTGGCGGCGCTGGCCGGCTCCGACCGCAAGGCGGCGCTGGCGCTGGTGACCGACCTGATGTCGATCGCCGGCACCACCAATGTCGGCGGCCGAACCGTCGCCGAGATCGCCGACCGCTTTCTCGAGCAATCGACCCTGAAGGGCGGCGCGCTGCCGCGCGACGCGCTCGGCACCATCAAGCGCTTTCTCGCGATCGCGGGCGATCCCAATGAGGCGGTCGCGCAATTGCGCGCGCTTGCCGCCGACGCCAAACTCGATCTCACCGCCGCGATCGACCAGTTCGAAAGCCGGGTCGGCTTCATGGCCGCGCGCGGCATCGATACCGCCAGAACCCGGTTTTCCACCTCGTTCGGGCGCGGCCTCGACTATTACACCGGCTTCGAGTTCGAATTGCACGGCAAGGGCAACGGCACCGAGCCGCTGGTGGCGGGCGGACGCTACGACGGCCTGATGACCCAGCTCGGCTCGGCCGTGCCGATCCCGGCGGTCGGATTTTCGATCTGGGTCGAAGCCCTGACACAGGCGGGCCGCCAGCCCGCCGCAGGCGGGAGCGCCTCATGACCGCGCCATTCGTTCTCGCCGTTCCGTCAAAGGGCCGCCTGCAGGAACAGGCCGAGGCCTTCTTCACCCGCGCCGGATTGTCGCTGGCCAAGCCGCGCGGCGCCCGCGACTATCGCGGCACCATCGCCGGCCTAGACAATGTCGAGATCGCCTATCTCTCCGCCAGCGAAATCGCCTCGCAGCTGGCGCGCGGCATGGTCCATCTCGGCGTCACCGGCGAAGACCTGGTGCGCGAGAGCATTGCCGACGCCGACAGGCGCGTCATGCTGATCGACAATCTCGGCTTCGGCAGCGCCAATGTCGTGGTGGCGGTGCCGCAGGCCTGGATCGATGTCCGCACCATGGCCGACCTCGATGACGTCACGACCGGTTTTCGCGCCCAGCACAACCGGCGCATGCGGGTGGCGACCAAATACATCAACCTGACACGGAGCTTCTTTGCCTCGCATGGCGTGGTCGATTACCGCATCGTCGAGAGCGCCGGCGCGACCGAAGGCGCGCCCGCCGTCGGCACCGCCGAAATGATCGTCGACATCACCACGACCGGCGCCACGCTGGTCGCCAACGGCCTCAAGGTGCTCGACGACGGCGTGATCCTGCGCAGCCAGGCCAACCTGGTGGCGTCGAAGGACGCCGACTGGTCGGACGATGCCCGCGAAACCGCGCGCGTCATCCTGGATCACATCGCGGCCCGGGCGCGGGCCAGCAAATACCGCGAAGTCCGCACCCGCTTTGCCGGCTGCGACGCCGCACTGCTGGCGGAAGCCCATCATCGCTTCGGCGTGGTCTCGCCATTCGGCGGCCCGACGTCTTCGGGAATGGTCACGCTGCACTGTCCTCCGGCGCAGCTTTACGCGCTCGGCAGCTTTCTGCGCGACCGTGGCGCCGAGACGGTGTCGGTCGCCTCGCTCGACTATGTGCTCGACCGCGACAATCCGCTGTTTGCCCGGCTCGAGGCGTTTTTGGGGAGTTAGAGTTTTCACTCCCCTCCCTCCACGCGCCCTTGCGCGTGGCGGGGAGGGAAGAAGAAGAGCTCACTGGCTCTGACGGAAAGCGCTTACGCGCGTTCCGTTCATCCTAGCGACAGCTGGCGGCGAGTACCATATGCTGTTCTGTGGTAGGTTTGGACCTGATCGATGATGCTTGGTACGGACGTTTCTGATCTGTCGACCACCGCGGCCAACGCCGCGGCGCAGGGGCTGTCGATCGTTATCCCCCTCTATAATGAGGCAGCCGGGCTGGCCTTTCTGCACCAGCGTCTCGGCGCGCTGGCGAAGACGCTGCGGCAGCGCTACGGCCTTTCCTGCGAGGTCGTCTATGTCGATGACGGCAGCGCCGACAAGACGCTCGACATTGCGCGCGGGCTTGGCGCCGAGGGACTCGACGTTCAGGTGGTGTCGCTGTCGCGCAATTTCGGCAAGGAAGCCGCACTGATGGCGGGGCTCGACTATGCCCGGCTCGGCGCGGTGCTGTTCATGGACGGCGACGGCCAGCATCCGCCCGCGCTGGTGGAGCAGCTCGTCAACCACTGGATCGAGGGCGGCTTTGACGTGGTCTATACCGCCAAGGCGCACCGCGACAATGAATCGCTGCCGCGGCGCCTCGCCGTGCAGGGCTTCTACGCGCTGATCAACTGGGGCGCGCGGCAGAAAATCCCGGCCGATGCCGGCGATTTCCGCCTGCTGTCGCCGCGGGCCGCGGTCGCATTGCGGCAGCTTCCCGAGCGCAATCGCTTTTTCAAGGGGCTGGCAAGCTGGATCGGCTTTCGCCAGATCCGCGTCGATTACGAACCGGCGGCCCGCGCCCATGGCGTCACCTCCTTCAGCCCCGGCCAGCTGGTCGGGCTTTCGATCGAAGGCCTGACCTCCTTCTCGGTGGCGCCGCTGCGTCTGGCCAGCCTGCTCGGCGTCCTGCTTGCCACCGTCGCCTTCCTGTTCGGCCTTTCCATCCTGTGGGAAACCTGGATGAGCGGAAAATCCGTCCCCGGTTATCCCTCGCTGGTGGTCGGCCTGATGACCATCGGCGGCGTGCAACTCATCATGATCGGCATTGTCGGCGAATACATCGGCAAGATTCTTTCCGAGCTGAAGGCGCGCCCGATCTATTTCGTGGCCGAGCACAGCGTGAAACGGGGCGAGCAAGAGGCCGGCACCGGCGCCAGCATCGGCCAACGGACCGCCGCGGAATGAGCGATGCCGCGCCGCCGCGCCGGATTTGGCTGTGCGCCGACGATTACGGCATCAGCCCCGGCGTCAACCGCGCGATCCGCGACCTGATCGAGCGCGGCCGCCTCAACGCCACCTCGGTGATGATGGTCGGGTCGGCGATCGGCCGCGACGAAGTCCGCGCGCTCGAAGGCGCCGCCGCCGGCAGTCCGCGTTGCGCCATCGGCCTGCACGTCACGCTGACGGCGCCGTTTGCTCCGCTGACGATGCACTTTCGCCCCGTCCACGGCGGCATGTTCCTGCCCTTCCCCAAACTGCTGCGCGCCGGCCTGCTGCGGCGGCTCGATCCCGAGATGGTCCATGCCGAAGTGATGGTGCAGCTCGCGGCCTTCGGCGAGTTGTTCGGCCGCGCACCCGACTTCGTCGACGGCCATCAGCACGCCCAGCTGTTTCCGGGGGTGCGCGACGCCTTTCTGGCCGCGGTGAACCAATCGGCACCCGGCGCCTGGGTTCGCCAGGGCGGACGCAATTTGCCTTTGACGCGGCGGCTCGGCGCTCCCAAGGCGCTGGTTCTCGACACCCTGAGCGCGCAGTTTCGCCGCCGCGCCGCGCGCGCCGGCATCGCCTTCAATCCCGGATTCGCCGGCGCCTATGATTTTTCAACGCAGCCGGATTTCGGCGCGCTGATGCGGCAATTCCTCGATGCGCTGCCGGAGGATGGCCTCATCATGTGTCACCCCGGCTTTGTCGACGACGTCCTCGTCAGCCTCGATCCGCTGACCGTGCAGCGCGAACACGAACACGCATTTCTCGGCGGCGAGCAATTCCCGGAACTGTTGGCGGCGAATAAAGTCACGTTGGGTTGAACTCCGTCAGGCGATCCCGCCGGACGCTTTGTCGCATACAGAAATTTAATGCGCCGGGGGATTACTTGCGACACAAACCACCCCTACATCTCCCCCGCGCCCCCGGCGCCAGGGAGAGACGACATGACACCGCAAGAACGCCAACTGGTTGACGATCTTTTCGACCGCCTCTCGAAGGTGGAGGGCGCGCCGCGCGATCCGGACGCCGCGGGTGCAATCGCACAGGGCCTGCGCACCGCGCCCAATGCCCTCTACGCGCTGGTGCAGACCGTGCTGCTGCAGGACGAAGCGCTGAAGCGCGCCCACAGCCGCATCCAGGAACTGGAAGGCAAGGACGAACAACCCCAGGCCGGCTTCCTCGATTCGATGCGCGAAACGATTTTCGGGCAGACACCGCAGCGTGGCTCGGTACCGAACGTGCGGCCGCCCGAGCTTCCTGGCCGCCCGACATGGAACAGCGGCCAGGTCATGCAGCAGACGCAGGGTCCCGGGCAATATAACCAGGCGCCGTACGGCCAGCAGCCCCAAGGTCAGCCTTATGGCGGCCAACAGGCGCCGATGGGCGGAGGCGGCGGCTCGTTTCTCGGCACCGCGGCCGCCGCAGCGGCCGGCGTGGTCGGCGGCTCGCTGCTGCTCGGCAGCATCCGCTCCATGATGGGCGGCGGCGGCCACCAGCAGAGTTTTGGTGACAGCGCGGCCGCGGGCGACGGCGCCGGCCATCGCGGCAGCATCGAAGACCGCAGGCCGTGGGCCGATCAGTCCGGCGGCGACCTGGCGAAGGAAGCCGGCATCAACGATATCGGCTCGTCCGGACGCCACGCCAGCAATGAAGGTGGCTCGTCACGCTCGGGCTTGTTCGATAGCGCGTCAAACGACGATGACGATCACGACGACATGGATATGGATTCCGACGACTTTGGCGGCGACAGCGACGACGTCTGATCACGTTCTTCCAGCATCAAAGCGGAACGGCCGCCCACCGGGCGGCCGTTTTCGTTTGGTGCAACTCCCCTCCCCGCCGCTTCGCGGGAGGAGGGGAGAAAAAGATCAGATCACGACCACCCTGGCGCCGACATTGACGCGGCCATAGAGGTCGATGACGTCCTCGTTGCGCATCCGGAAGCAGCCGGACGAAACGTTGGTGCCGATAGTCCAGGGCTCGTTCGAACCGTGGATGCGGTAGAGCGACGATCCCAGATACATCGCGCGGGCGCCGAGCGGATTTTGCGGCCCGCCTTCCATGTGCCGCGGCAGATCCGGACGGCGCGCCAGCATTTCCGGCGGCGGCGTCCACGCCGGCCATTCCTTCTTCGCGGAAACCTGCTTGACGCCCGACCAGGTGAAGCCGGGACGGCCGACACCGATGCCGTAGCGCAACGCCTTGCCGTCGCCCTGAACCAGGAACAGAAACTTGTTGGGCGTGTCGACGATGATCGTGCCGGCGCTTTCCTTGCCGTGATAGTCGACCAGCTGCTTCTCGTATTTCGGATCGAACGCGGGACGCGCGGGTTCGCTGACATCTTCCTGCCGGCGCATCGCCTGCTCGGCGCCCAGGGGCGGCAACAGCGTGCGCCGGGGTTCATAGGACGGCTGATAGCCGGGCTGCTGCAGGTTGCGGCCGCCCTGCGAAGGTCCCTCACTGAACAGGAACTCGATGAATCCGCCGCCCATGTTGGAGCGCTCGGCGGAAGCCATTCGCACCGGCGCCGGCCGCGGCTCGGGCTGCTCGGCATAAATCGCGGTGAGTCCGGTGGGCTGGCCGGCCTCGTTCGCCGCGGCCGGATGGATGCCAGCCAGAAAGGACGCGCCGGCAAGCAGCGCGAGAGACATATTTTTCAACATCGACGTACTCTGTACTGTTTCGTCACTGTTAAGTTCTTGGGAGCGCGTGGATCAGCGCCCTTGCACCTCACCAGCTAGAAGCAAAACCTCCTCGGTTTGGTAAACGGAATCGCCGTTTCGATTCACCACGTCGCCAATTCCACGTGGTTTTGAGAGGTAGCGTTTATTTTCGGTGAACGCAGGCCGCGCATGGTTAATCGTTGGTATGTGGCGCGAACCGCACACGTCATCAGGAAGTTCGGACGTGAACCTCACGTTAAATCGCATCTGCCTAAAACAATCCGAGTGAAGTCAGGGAAAATCTCATGTCGGTTCATCGCAGACGTTTTCGTATTGAAGAAGCACTTGTCGGCGACATGCCGATGCCCGTGGCGGTGGACGGCGACGTCGGCCCAATGCATCGCGAGATCATGAGCGAACTTCGCGCCATCCGCACCCAGATGGCTGCGTCAAGCCACAGCGCGGCAACCGAAACCATCGGCGCGTCGGTCGATCGCGAGGTCGCCGATGCCCACGCGTTGCTGGAAACCTACCGCGCCCAGATCGAGCAGTGCGAGAAACTCAAGGTCGAACTCGACCTCATTCACGACGCCATCAACCGCACCAAGCGGGAAATCGCGGTGCTGCACGGCAAGAGT
>CALROE020000133.1:0-7570 GCA_943369715.1 Bradyrhizobium ivorense | reverse complement strand
AAATCGAAGTACAGATCGAAGAAGGGTCTCTGATTACTCGAATCACCGTCTTGGGTGTTTTGTTTTTGGGGACTTACTCAACTATCGCAGACTACAAGGGATTTAAAGAAAGCATTGGGGAAATGTGCGACGATGCAAGAGAGTTTGCGATCGACGTATGCAGCCCCTTCGTCAAGAAAGCCGGCGTTGCGAAGGATGATATTTATAGGTTTGAACGCCGCCTGAAAACCCCAGGCAAACTGCTCCGCATAAGCAAACGGTTAGATAAGTTGGAGCATTCAGTAACCGAGCTGAGCCCCCGAGACGTTCGAAAGGAGCTGGCCAGCCTTCGAGGTGAACTGGAAGCGGTCGCGAACGATCTTTCTGCGTCAGAGAGGAAAGCTGTCGAGGCGGGGCTGAAGAGGCCGAAACTTCCTCCACCGGCGAAATGGCCCATTCCGGAGGAGCCCAAGGTGGGGGTTCGCAACGAAGAAGATTTCGAACAATCAATCATGTTCGACGACGAACCGTCGGCATCTGATCCGCCGCACAAGCGACGAGTAGTATTCAAAGCAAAATCTTCGGTCCCAAAACGGAAGCGACGCCGAGGTATCAAAAAGCAATTGGCGGCTCGTGCGGATTTGCTTTCTTAATAGAATGCCTGTCGAGCAGCACACTCAGTGCACAGAAGCTGCTAGCGCTAGCTGTTCTGCTTATCCATCGCTCGACAAGTATGCGATCTCCACCGGGAGATGGACCTGTGGGGAAAGTAAATCAGTGTGATGTCATTCGAGAATTCCGATGCGACAAACCCTTACTAGGACATCCAGATTTGTCGGAGCATTGTTCGCTATAGTAGCTGTGGCGAACTATTATGACATTTTCCTTCAGCAGGGACTGACAGGCACCCTTGGGAAATTCCTGACGTCGTATCGAGCGGTTGTTGATTTCGCTCTTGGGCCATTTGAGCCCTGTTTAAACAGCGCCGTAACCAGTTTGGCCAATTGGTTACACGTTAAGCTCGAGCTATTTCCACACTGGAAGTACGTGATGGTGCCGGCATCCCTATATTTCGTCAACGATGCTCGCACAAATTGGGAGATGAGACGTAAATACTTTGCTGTCGCAGTCGCGATCTGGGGTCTTGCGGTTGCTCTGGCTCTTAGCGTCGGCGCGGGTACATTCAGATTGGATGATCCAAATCTGCTCACGTTAGTCATTCCCATTGTCGGGTTCATTGCCTATGCGATCGGAAATGCGATTCTAAACACAAGCATTATCGGCTTTCCCGACCAATCTTGGTTGAGAACATTCTTCTTCTATTTCAAGACCCGCGTCGCGACGAATGTGATTATCGGTGCCGTCGTTTTAATTCTTGCGGTTATCGCAAAACGACACGGACTTGAAGGAGCGAATGTTTTCTTCCTTATCCTTTATGTCACTTTAGTCGCTTTGCGCGACATCTTAGTAAGTGCGTGGGTTACATTGTCTCAGCCACGACTGAAGGATCTGACAGCCATGGAGCGCATGACAAGCCTAGGGAGTTGGAAGCTAGGAACTACCGTATTGGTGATAGTCGCGGCTGCGACGTTCGTGGTTATCGTCAATTGAGACCCCACTAAATAGACGACAATAATCCTGCGCTTTCAGCCACGCGCTGATCTCGCTGGCGGCAACGTTGGCCTGTTGCAGCAGTTTTCCATGGTGAAGAAGCCGTGGAACTGGCCGGGAAAGTGGCGGTAGGTGACCGCGACGCCGGCGTCTTTCAGTCGCGCCGCCATTCGTCGCCCTCGTCGCGCAAGGGATCGGCGCCGACGGTCAGCACATAGGCAGCGGCAGGCCTTCGAGCGTGGTGGCGCGGGCGAGGCGCGCCAGTCATCGATATCGGCGTCGCCGAGATAGTGGTCAACCATCGGATCACGGAATGCGTCAGCAGCAGGCAGGTCTCCGGCTCGCTGTGCGAGGGATGCGTCATCGCGAAATCGGTGGCGGGAAAGATCAACACCTGGCCCGCGATGGCGGGTCCGTGCCGTCGCGGGCCGATATCGCGACCACCGCGGCGAGGTTGCCGCCAGCGCCTGCAATCCTCCTCCGAGGCGATCGAACGCGTCGCCGAGACCACCGGCTTCTGCGACCCCGAGCGGATGCGCCGCGCCTTCATCCGCACCTTCGGCCAGCCGCCGCAATCGCTGCGCCGCGCGGCGCGGGCGGGGTAGGTCTGACAAATTGACGACACCAAGCGCGAAGGTGCAAAGGCCTCAACATCGGGCTCGGGTGCGTTTGCAACTTCTCCGAAAGTTCCTTTTGCCCGATGTAATTTGGCACGGCGCACTCGCAAGGTTCTTTGGAACTACCGATTTCAAAGCTCGTTATTCCAGCAATCTCACACCTTGCGAAGGAGCTTCATTATGCCAGTCATTCTTTGGTTTCTTGGCGTCCCGATCAGCTTGATTGTTCTGGCGGCATTGTTTGGCCTCTTCTAACCAGCCGCACGTAGTGCAGACGTTGGAGCGCGTGACGGAGATCAATCTCCTCACGCGCTTCTTCCTGTTCTACGCGCAATTGTTTTTTATCGATCCTCCGACACGAACTCATCCATCCCACATAGCGAGCACTAATCCCGCGCCTTCAGCCACGCGCCGATTTCGCTGGCGGCGACATTGGCCTGTTGCAGCAATTTGCCCATGGTGAAGAAGCCGTGGAACTGGCCGGGAAAGTGGCGGTAGGTGACCGCCACGCCGGCTTCCTTCAGGCGCGCCGCGTATTCGTCGCCCTCGTCGCGCAAGGGATCGGCGCCGGCGGTTAGCACATAGGCCGGCGGCAGGCCTTCAAGCGCGCTGGTGCGCGCGGGCGAGGCGCGCCAGTCATCGATATCGGCGTCGCCGAGATAGTGGTCCTTGAACCATCTGATCACGGAATGCGTCAGCAGCAGGCTGGTCTCCGGCTCGCTGTGCGAGGGATGCGTCATCGCGAAATCGGTGGCGGGATAGATCAGCACCTGGCCCGCGATCGCGGGCCCGTTGCCGTCGCGCGCCGATATCGCGACCACCGCGGCGAGGTTGCCGCCGGCGCTGTCGCCGCCGACCATCAGCCTTGAAGCATCGATGCCGAGCTGTCTGGCGTTGTCGGCGATCCATTGGGTCGAGGCGATGGCGTCATCGACCGCGGCGGGAAACTTGTGTTCGGGCGCGAGGCGATAATCGACTGAAATCACGATCAGCCGGCCTTCGTCGGCGAGCTTGCGGCACACCACGTCATGGGAGTCGAGATCGCCGATCACCCAGCCGCCGCCGTGAAAGAACACCAGTACGGGTGCCAGACCATCTGTCCGCCTCGGATTTTTCGGCGTGTAGATGCGCGCGGGAATGGGGCCGTGCGGGGCGGGGATCGCAAGCGGCGTTGTCGACGCAAGCTCGGGCGGTTCCGGGTTGGAGACGATGCGGCCGGCCAGATAAAGCCGGCGTGCCTCTTCATGTCCCACCGTCTCGTAAGGCGGTCGTCCGGCCTCCTGGAAGGCCTTGAAGACGGCGGCGGCATCGGGATCGAGAACAGCGGGCATTGGGAAGACTTTCTGATTTCTGGAATGTCATTCCGGGGCGCGCGCGAAGCGGGCGAACCCGGAATCTCGAGATTCCGGGTTCGATGCTGACGCATCGCCCCGGAATGACGAAAACCTAGGCAGCGGTTCTTCCGCCATCCACCGTGTAGGACGAGCCCGAAACGTAGCTCGCCTCGTCGGATGCCAGGAAGGCGACGATGGAGGCGACCTCGGAGGCCTGCCCCATCCGCCGCGCCGGGATCCGGTCGACGATCTTGTCGATGGGAGGCGGCGAATTGCCGCCATTGCGGCCCTGCAGGATGGTGGAGAGCATGCGGCTGTCGATCAGGCCGGGGCAGACGGCATTGACGCGCACGCCGGTGCCGGTGCATTCCCATGCCGCTGTCTTGGTGAGCCCGATCACCGCATGCTTGCTGGCGCTGTAGACCGCGATCTGCGGCGATCCCATCAGGCCCGCGATCGATGCGGTGTTGATGATGCTGCCCTTGTTCTGCTTCAGCATCACCGGCAGGACGTGCTTCATTCCCAGGAACACCCCGACCACGTTGACGTCGAGCACGCGGCGAAACATCTCCAGCGAATATTCCGTGATCGGCTTGATGTCGCCCTCGATGCCGGCGTTGTTGTAGAAGGCGTCGATAGTGCCGAATGTGTCGACCGCGGCGCGAACGTAGCCGGCGACCTCGTCCTCGTCGGTGACGTCGGCGGTGACCGCCAGCGCCTGTGCCGAGGCCGGCAGATCCTTGATCGCTTCCTTGAGGTCCTGCTGCCTGCGGTCGACCGCGACGAGGCGGGCGCCGCGTTCGGCCAACAGCCGCATGGTCGCGGTGCCGATGACGCCGGCAGCTCCGGTGACGACGGCGACCCGGCCATCGAGGCGAATTCGATCGGTCATTGCGGCATTTCCCCTGTTGCTCCGGTTGCTCCGGATGTCCTGTGGTCCGGCGCGGTGCTTCCTCGCGAACCTTGATGGCCACGACTATTTCATTTGTGGCGGGGGCTGACCAGTGGGCGGAGCAGGGGGGAAACCGCCCTTTCCCCGCCGTATTCGCCGTGTTAACCGGGGGCCTGCGAGCGGCGGATAAGTCTGTACTATGTCGCGAGCCCGATTCGCCTTTCAAAGCCGCGAGATGTTTCGAACCATTGCCCTGACTGGTATTGCGGCCCTCGTGGCCGCCACGACGATCTCGCTTGCGCCGCCGGCGCACGCGCAGATCGGCAATATCTTTTCCGATCCGGCGCCGCGCCCGCCAGGGGCTATTCCGCGCGGCGGCAGGGGGGGCGAGCCGCAGCCGCAACTCGACGACGACGACGAGCAAGTGCCGGAGCTGCCGAGGGGCCGCCTGCTGCCGACGCCGAATCGTCCGCCGCCGGGGCAGGGCGTGCCGCCGCCCGGCTCGGTGCAGACGCAGCCGCTGGCGCCGCCGCCGGGCACCACCGTCATTCCGCAAAACACCGCACCGGGCATCGCGGTAGCGCCGCCGCAGCCCGGCGCCAATCCGCTGCCCGGCCTGCCGCCCGGACAGCGCCAGCCGACCAAGGGTGGCGCCGTGCCGCATACGCCGGCCAGCATTCAGCCCGGCGACGAGGTGGTCACCGAGCCGCCGGCGCAGAAGATCGTCAACAAGAAGGCGAGCTTCTCCGGGCTGGACAAGATCACCGGGCGCATCATCAATTTCGACGAGGATATCGGCGAAACCGTCCAGTTCGGCGCGCTGCGGGTGAAAACCGCGGCCTGCTATACCCGCCCCGCGACCGAGGCCGCCAACACCGACGCCTTCGTCGAGGTCGACGAGATCACGCTGCAGGGCGAGGTGAAGCGGATTTTTTCCGGCTGGATGTATGCGGCGAGCCCGGGCCTGCATGGCGTCGAGCACCCGATCTACGACATCTGGCTGACCGACTGCAAAGGCCCGGAAACCACCATCGTCACCGCTGCGCCCGAGCCGCCGAAACCCGTGGCCCCGCCCGCCGCCAAGCGCCCGCCGCCGCAGAAGCAGGCGGTGCCGCGTTCGGCGCCGCCGCCGCAGCCGCAATTCCAGCAGCAACCGCCGCCGCCACCGCCACCCCCGCCGCAACAGCAGCCCGGTGGCTTGTTCGGGATTTTCAGGTAGCCTCGCGTCGCTCAGCCGCGCGCCGCAATGATCTCCAGCGCCCGCGCGCCGCTGACGGGGTGATCGACCGGCAACCGCGCAAAATCGGCGGGCGCGCCCTTGATCGCCTTGTCGAGCAGCACGGTATAGCGCCGCCGCGGTATCTCGATCGCGCCGAAAGAACGCAGATGCTCGGTGACATACTGGGTGTCGAGCAGCTCGAAACCGCCCGTGATCAGCCGCGCCACCAGATGCACCAGCGCCACCTTGGAGGCGTCGCGGGCGCGGTGAAACATGCTCTCGCCGAAAAACGCGCGGCCGAGGCTGACGCCGTACAGGCCGCCGACCAGCTCGTCATTCTGCCAGACCTCGACGCTGTGGCAGTGCCCGAGCCCGTGCAGGCCCACATAGAGCTCGCGGATCCGCTTGTTGATCCAGGTGTCGTCGCGGCCGGGCTGCGGCGCGGCGCAGCCCGCGATCACCGCCTTGAAGGCGGTGTTGACCGTGACGGTGAAGACGTCGGAGCGCACCGTGCGCGCCAGCCGCGAGGCGATGCGAAAGCCGTCGAGCGGAATCACGCCGCGCATTTCCGGCTCGACCCAGAACAGGGTCGGATCGTCGGCGCTTTCGGCCATCGGAAAGATACCGCAGGCATAGGCGCGCAGCAGCACTTAGGGCGTAATGTCGGAGGAGGCGGAATCGCGCGAGGCCATGGGCGGCAGGATAGCAGTTTCGGGGCCGCTGCGGCTAGCTCACCGCCTCGCAGCCGGGGTTTGCCGCAGGCTTGCTGACGCGGCGGAACCGAAGCACGATCCTCGTGCCGGCATGCGCGGGATCCCGTTCGACGTTGGCTTCGAGCTTGGAAGCCATCGCGGAGACGATGCGTTGCCCCATGCCGGTGGAGCGCGGGTCGGTCTTGACGTTGAGGCCGACGCCGTCGTCGCAGATCGCCAGTTCCAGATCGTCGCCGTCGGCATCGAGGGTGACGTGGATCGGCCCGGCGCCGTCGGGATAGGCGTATTTCACCGCGTTCATCACCAGCTCGTTGACGATGATGCCGATCGCCACCGCGCGGTCGGGGTCGATCTCGACTGGCTCCGCCTTCAGGGTCAGCCGCGACATCCTGTTGCCCTCGGCGGATCTCCGGAGATCCTCGAGCAGGGCCTCGAGATACTGGTTCAGCAGCACGCTCTTCAGATCGTGCGAGGTGTAGAGCCGGCGATGCACCTGCGCCACCGCAGCGACCCGCCCCATGGCATTGGTCAGCGCCGCCTTGACGTCGTCCTGGCTGGCCGAATTGGCCTGCAGGTGCAGCAGCGAGGCGATGATCTGCAGCGAATTGCCGACGCGATGGTTGACCTCGCGCAGCAGCACCTCGCGCTCGGCTGCGAGCGCGGCATAGCGATCGCGCGAGGCGTGGACCTCGGCCTCGGCCTCGTCGCGGGCCTTGCGAACCATCGCCTGCTGAATCGCGCTGTCGACGGCGACATGGAGCAGGGGGATGAAATCGCCGTGGACGTCCTTGACCAGGTAATCGACGGCGCCGGTCTTCAGCGCGGTGACGGCGATCGCGGAATCCTGCGATGCAGTGACGAACACCACCGGCGGCGCTTTGGGAATCGCGATGATCCGCTCCAGCGTTTCGAGGCCGTCGAGGCCGGGCATGTACTGATCGAGCGCGATGACGTCGATGCCGCCCTGCTGCAGCCGTTCCAGCCCCTGGGCGCCGCCATTCGCGTGCACCACCCTGACGCCGAGCCGCGTCAGGCCGCGGTCGACCAGCCGGGCCAGCGCCGCATCGTCGTCGATATAGAGCAGTGTCGGCGTGTTCGCGTTCATGTGGCGGTTGGCGGTACCTGAATGACGGAGAAGAACAGCCCGAGCTGGCGAATGGCGTTGGCGAAGCTGTCGTAGTTCACCGGTTTGGTGATGTAGACGT
>CALROE020000132.1:0-7577 GCA_943369715.1 Bradyrhizobium ivorense | reverse complement strand
CGCTCGGTGACATCGTCGACGACGTTGATGATATACCGGATTTCGCCGGACTGATCCGAAATCCCGATGCGCCTTGAAGTGATAAAGCGCTTGCTCGACACCTGGCTTTGCCACGGGTCTACATGCTCGTCCCGGAACAGGCCATCGGCGGATTGCAGCATCTTGTCATCGTCTGCCGACAGGACATCGGCGGCCGCTTTCGGAAACAGATCGAGCGCCGTCTTGCCGACGATGGCGTCGCGCGACAGTCCGAATTGAGCTTCGGCCACGCGATTGGCCAGGACGTAACGGCGATCGCGCGCATCTTTCACGGTGATCTGCGATGGAATGTGATCGATGATCTGACGCAGGAATGCAAAATTGCGGTCGCGTTCCTGTTCGAGGTTTCGGCGCTCCGTGATGTCTTCGATCGTGGCAACCCATCCGCCCTGCGCCAGCGGCTGGTTGACGATCTGAAAGGAACGTCCGTCGGCGGAATGCATGACAGTGCGGGTGACATTGCCTTGCTTGACGTTGCGCACAACGTTTGAGCAGAACTCATCGACATTACCGTCGAAGGAACCCGTCTCCTGGCGATGCCGGATCAGGTCCCAGAGGTGACAACCCGGTTTGACGACGTCGGCCGACAGCGCATACATGTCGAGATAGCGCCGGTTGCAGAGGATGATGCGCGCCGAGGCGTCATACAACACGAGGCCCTGCGTCATGTTGTTCAGGGCGGTGTCGAGCTGCTGTTTCTGCAATCCCAGCCGCTGCTGCGATTGCTGGTTTTGGCGGTTCGTCTGCCGGGCGATCAGGAACAGAACGAAAGCAATCACCAGCGCGGACAGCGTGGCGGCGGCGACCAGGAACCTGGTTTGCGCTTGCCAGTCGGCCAGCGCGGCGGAGACGGTCGTGGTCGCGATGACCACGATCGGAACCCGGTTCAAGGCGGCCGCCGAGCCGAGCCGATGCATACCATCGACGGGGCTCTGCAAGCGAAGGGTCTGCCGGCCTCCCTCGGTCAGAATCTTGTTGAGCAGCGGAGCTCCCCGAAATTTCTGCCCGATCATTTCATCGATATGGGGGTAGCGCGCCAGCATCGTTCCGTCGCGATGAAACATGGAAATCGCAGCACCCTCGCCGAGTGCGACCGTTGCAAAGAATCTCTCGTAATGCAGGGGATCGATTCGCCTCGCCATCACGCCGAGAAAGGCACCGTTCGGTGCGCTGAGCCGGTGTGCGAGGACCGTGGTCCAGCCGCCAGTGGTGTGGCTGCGTACCGCTTCAGATAGAATAGCCCTTGAGCCTGGGTCCGACTTGAAGGTCTTGAAATAGTCCCGCTCGGCAATGTTGAAGGTCGGCGGCGGCCAGGACGCGGACGCGTTGATCAGTTCCCCGTTCGAATCGAATATCTTGACGTCGCCGATATAGGACAGGGTGCTGGCCCTGGATTTCAGCATCAGGTGCGGGCCGGGGCCCGACATCCGGCTGCTGAACATCTCGGGCGAGTCGAACTCGGAGAGTTGCATCGCGGAGATCAGGTTGTTGGCGATGGTCTCGGTGTCCTCGAACTGCTGCTCGAAGTGGCGGCTGAGGAGCAGCACGGTGTTTTCGAGCTCGCGCTCCTTGTTGCTGAGGGCGCGCTCGCGGAATTCGCCGACCATCGTCACCGTGCCGACGATGATTGCCGTTACCAGCAGGGCGCCGCAGAGGATTAGCGAGAGGACCGGCCCTCGGCGAATTGGCGCGGCAATATGCTGAAATCCGATGGTGGCTTTTCGGAATGATCCAAACATGCCCCAAGCATTGACAAGCAATCTTCGCATTCCCCGTCTCCCGGGGAACATGAATACAATGCAGAAATGGCATACCGGTTAGGAAATCCGGTTACTCAAGACTTAACGGCGCGCGCCGGCCGTAGAAATACGGGGCAGCGACGGCCGTCATACCGGTTTGCGAGAAGGATTCCTTAACCGTCCCACCACGCCCGTCGGGAAAAGTAAACGCTGGCGATGAACAGCAGGCCAAGCCACAGCAGCCAGCGATCCGGGTGCAGCAATCCCGGCAGCAGCGGCAGTCCTGCGTCAGCGGCGGCGTTGGATGCGGCTCCCATCAGCGCCTGCAGATAGTTCGACCGCCAGCGTGATCATGGCAATGAAGATCGCTTCGACCGCAACGAGAACAGGCCGATCGCGAGCGCCAGCAGCATCGCCAGCGGCAGGCCGGCAGCGACGCCGACAGCCACTGCAGAATGCTCGTCATCATAGCGATTTGCACAGCCGGACGAACATCGCAATTCGATGCTTCGGCCGCGGGCGACTTCGGCGAAAGCGTGCTCCGAAGTCTAGTCGCTCTGCCCGCGAACCGGGCGTTGCTCACCGGATGTGCCGCCGATTCCCGCGGCGTTTCGCCAGTCCGACTGCGCTTCTTCCGCGCTTTCGAAAATATGCGCGGCGACGCCGCGTCGTTCCAGGGCTTCGCCGAGCTTGATGCGCAGGAAGCCCGAGGTGGTGTAGCGCGAGACGCCCGAATAGAAGCGGTCGGCGAGGCCCCGCACCATGGCCGAATACTCATCCAGCAGCTCCGGCACGATCGAGAAATTGTCGTAGTTGACGATCGCATAGACCCGCCGGCCCAGCCCGCCGAGCCGCGCTTCGACGGATCTGGCGATCGCATCGATATCGGCGCGGCTGCGCAATGCAAACCGCTCAAGATTGACGAAGAACAGGTTCTGCCGCTCGTCGAGCGTGAAGCGCTGATCGAGCGGAATGGTGAGCATGTCCTCGCGCAGATCCATCGGGCCCTGTCGGAAGATCCGCGCGTCCATGGCAATCGGGTCGCGCGGTATCAGCGGCCTGAAATCCATCAGCGCGAGGATATCCCGCTCGATATCGATGCCGGGGGCGACTTCAATGAGTTCGAGTCCATCGGGCCGCAGGGTGAAGACGCAGCGCTCGGTGACGTAGAGGACGCTCTGTCCGCGCGCGGTCGCGTAGGCGCCGCTGAACGTCACATGCTCCACGGCTTCGACGAATTTGCGCGCCCTGGCTTCCTCCAGGATGGCGAGCTTGCCGTCGGACAGCGCGATGCGCAGCTGTCCGGCGCCGAAGGTGCCGACGAAGATCACCTTCTTGGCGTTCTGGCTGATGTTGATGAAGCCGCCGGCGCCGGCCAGCTTGGGACCGAATTTGCTGACGTTGAGATTGCCCGATCGGTCGACCTGCGCGAGGCCGAGAAACGCGGCGTCGAGACCGCCGCCGTCATAGAAATCGAACTGGTAGGGCTGGTCGATCACCGCCTGGGTGTTGATCGCGGCGCCGAAATCGATGCCGCTGGCGGGAATGCCGCCGATCGTCCCCGGCTCCGCCGTCAGCGTGATGAGGTCGATGATGCCTTCCTCGTTGGCGACTGCGGCGATGCCGTCGGGCATGCCGATGCCGAGATTGACGACGCTGTTGGGCTTCAGCTCGAACGCGGCGCGGCGCGCGATGATCTTGCGCTCGCTCATCGGCATCGGCGGCAGCGAGCCGGCCCGCACCCTGATCTCGCTGCTGAAAGCGGGGTTGTATTGCGTGCCGAAGGTCTGCCAGTGATTTTCCGGCCTGGCGACCACGACGCAGTCGACCAGGATGCCGGGGATCTTGACCTGGCGCGGATTGAGGCTGCCGCTTTCGGCCACCCGCTCGACCTGCGCGATCACGACGCCGCCGGAATTGTGCGCCGCCATCGCGATCGCCAGCGCCTCCAGCGTCAGCGCTTCCTTCTCCATGGTGAGATTGCCGTCGGGATCGCCGGTGGTGGCGCGGATGATGCCAACGTTGATCGGGAAGATCTTGTAGAACAGGCATTCCTGTCCGCCCAGCGTGACCAGCTCGACCAGGTCCTCGGTGGTGCGGGCGTTGAGCTTGCCGCCGCCGTTGCGCGGATCGACGAAAGTCCCCATGCCGACACGCGAGATATGTCCGGGCCGCCGCGCTGCGATGTCGCGAAACATGTGGGTGATGACGCCCTGCGGCAGATTATAGGCCTCGATCTGATTGGATATCGCGAGCGCCTGCAGTTTCGGCGCGAGGCCCCAGTGGCCGCCGATCACGCGCTTGACCAGTCCCGCATGCGCGAAGTGATTGAGGCCGCGATCCTTGCCGTCGCCTTGTCCGGCGGCATAGACCAGCGTCAGATTGTGCGGCTTGCCCTGCGCATAGGGCGCGTCGCCCTCGCTGGCGAGATAGAGCTGCTCCAGCGCCAGCGCGATTTCCTCGGCAAACCCGATGCCGACGAAGCCGCCGGTGGCGACCGTATCGCCATCGCGAATGAGACGCACGGCTTCCGCCGCCGTGACGATCTTGCCCTTCTCCGCGTTGCGCAGATAGGGCAAGGCTGGATGCTGGCTCACGGCGTTCCTCCCGGGGATGCTTCCAGCCGCACGTCGGATTCCCGATTGCGGGCGGCTGCCCGACGTTCTGCGCCCTGGCGCGTCAATCATAGGAGTCTGGACCGGAAGCCGGTTTGCTTCAAATCAAAAGACCGGCGGATGGCGGGCCGGGAGGGACAGCGCGCGTGCGGTCAGCGGCGATAGCGCTCGCCGCGCGCAAGGGCCGGACGGCTTTCCTGCGGCGGACGGCTCGCCAGGCTGGAACGCGCTTCGCTGGCGACGGGGATTGCCGGTCGCAGTTCTTCGAGAAAGATCGGCCGCGAGAAGTAGTATCCCTGCGCATAGCGGATCTTGGTGGCGGCCTGCAGGTAGGCGAGTTCCTCGAAGGTTTCGAGGCCCTCGGCGATCACGGTCATGCCGAGCGCCTCGCTCAGCGATTCGATCGCCCGCAGGATGCCCTGGCTGCGCGGGCGCTTGTGGATGTCGGTGATGAAGGTGCGGTCGATCTTGATTTCGTCGGCGGTGATGTCGGCGAGCGCCGACAGGGACGAATAGCCGGTGCCGAAATCGTCGATCGATATCCGTACCCCCAGTTTCCGGAAGATCGGCAGGATCTCGTCCTGGAAATGGGTCTTGGTGACGAAGGCATCTTCCGTAACCTCGATCATGAAGCGCTCGGGATAGCCGGTGGCCTCCAGCGCCAGCGCAAACGTCCGCATGAATTCCGGGTTGCAGGCCTGCTTGGCCGCGACGTTGATGCTGATGGAGGCGTCGGGACCAAACGTCTCGTTGATCAGGTCGATCGACTTGACGATTTCGGCCAGCACCAGATGCGTGAGCTCGTCGATCAGTCCAAGCTCGACGGCAAGATTGACGAAAGTGCCGGGGGCCTGAATGACACCTTCATCGTCGCGCAGCCGCACCAGTGCCTCGATGCCCTTGATGTCCTGGGTCCGGATGTCGACCTTGGTCTGGAATGCGCAGCAAAAGCGCTTCTCCAGGATGGCCAGCCGCAGCGACTGCTCGACCTTCATTCGCGCCAGCGCCTCGCGCTCCATGCTGGAGTCGAAGAAGGCCGCGGAGCCCTTGCCGTCGTTCTTGACGCGATACATCGCGATATCGGCGTTCTGACGCAGCAGCTCGTAGCTGCGGCCGTGGTCGGGATAAAGGCTGATCCCGATCGAGGTCGAAGCGAAGATTTCCGATCCGTCGATGAAGTAGGGAGCCCTCAGCCGTTCCAGCGTAAAGCGGATGTATTCCGCCACCTCCTGCTCGCTCTGGATCGGATTGAGCAGCAGCAGGAATTCATCGCCGCTGATCCGCGACAGCATGTCGGATTCGCGCAAGTCCATTCCGAGCCGCTTGGCGACTTCGATCAGCAGCGCATCCCCGATCGGATGACCGTAATAGTCGTTGATATGCTTGAAGTTATCGACGTCGAGAAATGCCAGCGCGAAGCTGCCGTGCGGCTCGTCGCGCTTCAGAAGGCTGTTGACGCGGTGTTCGATCACGCCCCGGTTGGGCAGGCCGGTCAGCTCGTCGTAATAGGCCGACCGGAACAGGTGATCCTCGAGCGCCTTTTGCTCGCTGATGTCGGCCGAGCTCGACAGCAACAGGTTGCGGTCCGCGATGCGAACCGGCCGGTGGGTGGTGAGAAAGACCTGTCTGGCCTGGTCGCTGTTGACGCATTCCTCCGCAACCGCGTGGCTGCCGGTGCGCAGCAGCTCCATGCCGGTCTTGCGGCGATGGTCCAGCTCCCTGGAGGCAGGCGCCTCCATTTCGCTGCCGGCCATCCCGAGCTGAGCCGCGGCGGCGTCGTTCACCAGCAGGAAGTGGCCCTGTTCGTCCTGAACCGTCACGCCGGTCGGGAGCATCCTGAAGACATCCCTCAGAATTCTCAATTCGTTAGCGAGAGCGTACTCGCTGTCGCCTTCGGTCGCGGCGTTCCGCTGCTCGTATTGGATCCGGCTTTGCATGCCGCCGACTTTGGCGGAAGCTCTTGTAGTTTTGGTTAAGTGGAACTCAAAAAGTCGGCTCCAGTTGTGCGAGTTTACGATTTGAGCAGGCTCCGCCTTGATCGTCATTAACAGAACTCTAACGCGATTTCGCAACGTCCGGTGGCCGACAATTCCGGGCGCTGGATGTACTAAAACGGGGCTGTTCAACTCGCGGGGATGCGACACTGCATGGTGCAGTGAACCCCGGTCTTCAGGAACGCAATTTCGGTCTTGCCGTCGAACGAGGTGAGCGCCGATTTCAACAGCTTGGTGCCGAAGCCGGCCGCTCCGACGCTTCCGATCGGGGGACCTTCGGTTTCGTCCCAGGTGATGTTGAGACGGTCGTCGGTCACCAGCCACGACACCTGCAAGAGGCCGCGCGGGGAGGAAAACGCGCCATACTTGCCGGCATTGGTGGCGAGCTCGTGGAATATCAGGGCCAGGCTCACCGCGAGCTTGTCGGGAAGGAACAGCGGATCTCCGTTCAGGTTGAACCGGACATGTCCATACGGTCCGAGTTCGGAGATCAGCAGATCCTTGATGTCGCAGCCGAGGCCGTCGACCCTTGCGATCAAATCGTCCGTCCTGGCCAGTGCCCGCAGCCTTTGATCGACGCCGGCCCAGATCTCCGGCCGGTCGTGCAGCACCTGGTGCAGAACCGCGTGAATGGTCGATAGTTTGTTCTTCAGCCGGTGCTGCAGTTCGCCGACGATGAGTTTGCGATATTCCTCTTCCCGGATCAGCCGCTTGGAAATCTCCCGCTGCTGCGAGGCGATCGACCGGTAGTGCTCGACGCCCCATATCGTGAGGCCGCAGGCGATCAGATAAGCCGCCAGCAGCGCCAGCCTGGCGAAATCGGCGGTTGTTTCGCCGAAATTGAGCGCCATTCCGAGCACGCCACCGGCCAGCGCCGTCCCGATTCCGAGCCGGAAGCCGCCGAACGCGGTGGCAAACACCACGGCCGGAAAATACGGGGTGAAGAATACATCCGGCCGGATCTGGGCAAGGCCCCACCGCACCGCGGTCGACAGCGCGAGGCAGCCGGCCGCAAATCCGAAGCCGAGAAGCGGCGATGGCGGGGATATTCCCCGCCAGGTCAGTCGAAATTCGTCGATCAATTTCCCCATGACTGACATCAACCGATCAGCGAATCCAAAATAAGGCCGAGCATAGAGCAAATTCCGCCATCGCGGCCGGAAAGGCGTCAGCCGTACCCCTCCTCGAGG
>CALROE020000131.1:0-7613 GCA_943369715.1 Bradyrhizobium ivorense | reverse complement strand
ACAGCGAATGGGGGAAGCTCCGCGCCAGTCGCTATTCGCCATTCGCTACTCGCCCGCCCCATGAAACCAATGGGTTCCCGCGCCGTTGTCCTGCGAATTCTGACCGGCAGGGGCAAAATGGCTGAAGAGATCATCTCCACGACGGGCATCGCCCGCCACGGTGCCACCCGGCTGCCGTCGGTCGACGTCGACAGTTTCAATATCGAGCTCAAGGACGACGACGGCTTTCTCGGCGACCGCGCCAGCAAGGGCGCGTTTCGCCGGATTCTGGACGGCTTGCGCAAGCTGAAAGACGAGGGTGACGATCCGCTCGGCAAGAAGGATTCTCATGACATCGGCAAGACCGAACTCGACGAGGCACTGGTCGGCGACGATATCCATGCCGCAGCCCTGGTACACGGTGCGATCGAGGAATTCGCCCAGGAACTGGCCTATGTGACCGGGCGGTTTCTCAAGACCAAGGCCTGGGCCGATACCGGACGCATCGTGGTCGGCGGCGGCTTTCGGCAGAGCCGGGTCGGCGAACTCGCGATCGCGCGCACTGACATCCTGCTCAAGGCCGCGGAGTTCGACGTCGATCTGGTGCCGATCCGGTTTCACCCGGATGAAGCAGGCTTGATCGGCTGCCTGCATCTGGCGCCGTCCTGGATCTTCGAGGCCCATGACAGCATCCTCGCGGTCGATATCGGCGGCACCAATATTCGCTGCGGCGTGGTCGAAACCCGCTGGAAAAAGGCGAAGGATCTGTCCAAGGCGGGGGTGTTCAAGTCCGAACTCTGGCGTCATGCCGACGACGAGCCGACCCGGGAAGGGGCGGTGAAACGGCTGGTCAAGATGCTGAAGGGCCTGATCACCGAAGCCGAGAACGAAGGCCTGAAGCTGGCGCCCTTCATCGGGATCTCCTGTCCCGGCGTCATCAACGAGGACGGCTCGATCGAGAAGGGCGCGCAAAACCTGCCGGGCAACTGGGAGAGCAGCAAGTTCAACCTGCCGGCCAGCCTGGTCGAGGGCATCCCGCAGATCGGCGATCACGATACCGCGGTGCTGATGCATAATGACGGCGTGGCGCAGGGGCTTTCCGAGGTTCCGTTCATGCAGGATGTCGAGTGCTGGGGCGTGCTGACCATCGGCACCGGCCTCGGCAATGCGCGTTTCACCAACCGAGTCAGGGAAAAGAACGGCAAGAAGAGCAAAGACGACAAGAAGGAAAAGAAGAGCAGGGATTGAGGCAACCAGCGGCGGGTAACCTTGACTGGTTAGGTTAAAAACGAGATCGCGTTGCCCATTTCCGGCGGCCCGCTACGGTCGATCCGTCGCTCAGGCTGGCCAGCGAAGCCGCACTTCCGGCCAGAATTTCAATGATGCGACACGGGGCCGCCAGGGTTTTGTCGCGTCTGGCGGTCCCACCCTTGCTTTCTGCGGGTTTGGCCCCCGGACCGGTAAATTCACGCCGGCAGCGCCTTGTCTGCCCCGCCAACCTCGCCTAGAACTCGCCCCGACCGCGGGCGGATCAAACCACCCGCCATGGCGCCTGGAGAGGTGGCAGAGTGGTCGAATGCACCGCACTCGAAATGCGGCATAGGTGCAAGCCTATCGGGGGTTCGAATCCCTCCCTCTCCGCCATTAAAGTCGTATGACTATTTGATCCTGGCTAGCAATTGTAGATAAAATAGATTCCACGCCACGCGCTGAATCTTCCGCCGAGTAAGAGTTTGGGGAGAAGTACGTGAGGTTGATTTTGACGGGGACCACGCGCGTCGTGATCCTGGCAGGCCCCTTCGCGATAAAGTTTGCCCGCTTCAAGGTCTGGTTCGTCTGCAAACGCGGGTGGCAAATTCTCTTTCGGGGACAATACGCGGAACAATCCGCTGTCTGGAGAGAGAATTGCGGCAGCACCGGACGACTGGTGATGTCGAATCTTTTCGCCGGCATCGTAGCGAACAGATACGAGTACTTGCTCGCGAGCCAGGCAGGAAATTTCGATCTCGTGCGAACCCATTTCACGCTCGGATACCTGATCAACGTCCAGGAACGAGGAGAAGCGGCGCCTGCCGCGGATACGCGGGGACATCCGATCATGCGCGAAAAATCGCGCCATCCCGGCCTCGCCGTCGACCTGCGCAACGAACAATTTTGTATCGCCCGCGGGTCGCTATTGCTCGCCGACTATGGCAGCGCCGCCATTTGCCGCATGATCGCCGAGCAAGGGCAGGAGCCCGCGGCGCGGGCAGCGCCCGCGCGTATTAGCGGTTACCGCCGAAGCCAAACGGAGACGCCCCGGGCAGCGCGAGCGAATTGAGGCGTCCCGGCTGTTGGATGTAGCCGACCCCAAGTGACAGGCTGAGGTTCGATGCCGGCTGGAATTCGACGCCCGCATTGACGCTATAGCCGGGCAGTGTGCTCGACGTGGAGTCGAAGGAGGTGAAAGCATCGCCGATGCCGGGATTATATTTCAAGGTGTTGAAACCGGCATAGACCGTGATGGGCAAGCTGGTGTTTTGGAAGTTGTAGCCGAACTGCACGCCTTCATAAGACAGCGAGCGGATATTGCCGAACGCGCCATCCTGGCTCATGCCGTTCATGCTCAAGCCCATGCGGCCGCCGTCGGTGCCGACGAACCAGCCGTTCGGAAAATGGTAGCGCATAGGGGAAAAGCCGGCTCGGGCGGCACTGCGATCAAAGCTGGGAAAGTCGCCGTAGGTGCTTGAACCCGCCCCGCCGGTCAGATTGCCACCGAAGCCGATTGGCCAGCCTGGAATCCAATACGCTACAGGAGCGGCTTGGGCGTGAGCGGTTCGCGTGTCCGGGCAGAGTGCCGCCAGGACCAGTGCCAGGACCAACGCAGCGTCTAATCGGCCTGACAAAATGGACATCCGCGCTACCGCCAAGTGTGGTGAAACTATACTCGCCGGATATCAAAATGCCAGTCCAGCGCAGATAACCGTCGCAGGGTGGACAGCTGCCTCGTTCATCCCGGCCGCCATACTCAACGGAACCATGACGTCACGTCGGTGAATTGGCCGTGTCACAGCGGCTTGCGTGACAGCGGTGACATCGCATGACATCGCGCGGGTCCAGGTTCCGGTCACAGCAGGGCGATCCTCGCGGGCCAGGGGCGGAGAAGACGCTACGTGGTTAACGCCGCAATTCAGCTATTCCGCGCGGCGATTATCCGGAATCTTCAGGATAATCAGCCAGTTCCATGCTGTCCCGGCGGTCGCGCCAAGCAGCGAAGTTTGTTGCATTTTTGACTCATTGCGCCTAAAAGCCCGTTCTCACCGGAAAAATCAGGCGATGGCTCACAATTACGCGATCAACGACGATGTCCACCACCAGTTGCAGGGGCCGCAGGGCCGCGCCGTGGTGAAGCAGCGCAGCATCTATACCATCGTCACCTGCCTGCCGATCGAGGCCGACGGCCGCCCGCGCTACCGGATCAAGAGCAAGACCGAGAACGTCGAACGCGTGGTGACCGAGGAACAGATCAGCCGGCTCGGCTGATCTGGGCGGTCAGCGATGTCGATCTGACGAAGGCCGAGTTCGGCCGCGACCGATCGCGGCGCGGATCCGTGTCGCTTCGGCGCCAGCACCGGATGGATCAGGGCGGAGCGGGCGAATTTCTTGAGTGCCGTCGGCTTGCCGAACAGGTAGCCCTGGATCAGGTCGAAACCCATTTCATTCGCGGCAACCAGATCGGCCCGGGTCTCGATTCCCTCGGCAACGACCCGCACGCCATAGCCCCTGGCGAGTTCGATGATGCCGCGGCACACCGTCTGCTTCAACCGGTCGTTGGCGCAGCCGGTGACGAATTGTCGATCAACGAAGGGGAATATTTCGAGTCCCATCGGCGCCGGCCAGCGCAGCGGATCAGCCCACCCGGCGGATCTGGACCGTTGCTTTCGTTAGGGTTTTGTCATGTTGGCGGGATTCGCTTGCTATTCCGGCCAGAGCCGTGTAAACGCCTGCCATTCGAACAATCGATCTGCCTTGTTGAACGCGCCGAACCGGCTCCACTCCCCAAGACATCGCTGAAATCGGATTTACGCTCGCGCGAAGGTCGTGCGGGCAACTCGCGCATTCGCGCATCTTGGAGAAACTCAAATGTCTACCGGAACAGTCAAGTGGTTCAACGCGACCAAGGGCTTCGGCTTCATTCAGCCTGACGATGGCGGCAACGACGTGTTCGTGCACATCAGCGCCGTCGAGCGCGCCGGCATGGGCTCGCTCAACGAAGGCCAGAAGCTTTCGTACGAAGCGAAGGTCGATAGCATGCGCGGCAAGACCAGCGCGGAAAACCTCCGCGCCATGTAACGCAAATCGATCCCACCGATTTCCGCGGATGTACCGGGATCACAGGGATCGTTAGCGCTGCAAGCGACACGGAATCAAAGCCCGCCGGTCAAACCGGCGGGCTTTTTCGTGCCCGCCGGCCGGCGATCGAGTGATGCGCTCTGCCGACATCGCGATCGCGGGCCGGCGCCGATCCCTCAGCCCGCGCTGACGAGTTTCCTGCAAAAGGCCGCTCCGCCGGCCAGCGCATCGCGTCCCTTCCAGGCCAGATAGGTCAGGCGGCCGGAGAGGGATAGATGGCCGCGCAGGCTGCGCGATCCCAGCACGTGGCCGACATTGTCGGGAAACCGGCTCACTTCCGCCTCGACGAGCGTCGCGGTCGCGCTGATGAGATTCTCCAGCCGCTGTCCCCATTCGGATTCGTCAAGCCGATCGATGCGGACCCGCAGGGCATATTCGGTGCCGTAGATCTCGGTCAGGATTTCCTTCGCAACCAGCACCCGGTTGTTTTTCAGGGCTACGCGCAGCGCCGTTCGCCTGATGTCCAGGCGATCCAGTACCATCGAGACCGTGATCGCATAGGGTGTGGCAGCGATGTCGGCGGCGTTCTTGCTCGGCGCGGCCTTGCTGGCAAGGCGGATCAACTGCCATGGCGTCTTCAGTCGCCGTGCCACCAGCGCCAGCGCAAAGGGCAGCGCATCGGCCTGCTTCTTTTCGAACAGTTTCAGCAGGGACTCGACTTTGGCGACGAGTGTGTCGCTGAACTCCGCGATCGTGACCGGAAGGGCATCGTTGAACTTGGCCAGCTCGACGCGTGATCGCATCGCGCAAAGAATCTTGTTCAGGTCGTTAGGGGCCGACCGCGCGGTCGTATAGGTCGAGAGCTTGGCCTGGGCCTGAAGGGTGGCATCCGGGGAGCCCAGCGTATTCTCCAGGGATTTGACCACCTTGGTCTGGAACGTGTCGATGACCCGCCGGACCTCTCGCTGATTGTCGGAGGCGATCAGCTTGTTCACCGCGCCGGCATAGTCGCGCGTCATCGTCGGCAGCAGATCCCGGCTGATCCACTCCCAAATGGGGGACAGCGAGCCTCGCGATATTCGCCCTGAATTGGCATGGTCCGGATCGCCGTCGATCAGCAGCGGCTCCAGCGGAGCGAAAAAAAGTCGCGAAGGATGGCTGACGCGACTTGCATTTGATCCATCGGCGCGAAACTCGGCGCGCAACTTCTCCAGGACAGGCGCAGCGCCCGGAATCTCGGCGCCACAAACTTCCAGCCGCTCGAGCTCGGTCAACAGGCTGCCGCGCGTCAATGGCGTCAGCCGTTGGAGGAACTCCTGGATCTGGTCGACCAGTGCCATTGCGATCCGGTTCTTCGCGCGTGATCAAATCTGTCTCGACGACGGGCCTGTCGCGCGCAGGCGTAAACGTCGTGGCATGGAACCACGAAAACAGTTGGCGCCAGATTAAGATGCAAAGCGGATACCCGTGTAACTACGGGCATCGCGCCCGTGCCCTGGATGTTTTTTCTCTCAGTATAACTACTGAGATTTTGACGCAGATTGTACATTTCTGGCGGAATACACACGATTTGGCGCTGAATCGTACCCGCCGGCGACCCCGGGCGCCGATAAATTCACCGTAGTCTTACTAGGTACAAAATTAACCCTCAGACAGCAGAGGGTTGTTAAACAAATTGCATGTCGCAGCAGGAAAACCGAATCACTGATTCGTCCTTTTCGAAGTGGACGGAAGGCGGCGCACCGATCGGCGGCGACGATCCTGAAATTGTCCGCCTGTCCGCGGCGCGAATAAAGGCGATGGATGAAGCGGGAGCTGTGATCGCGCGCCAGCTCAACGGACCATTGACCGCCCTGCTGCTCTACATGGGCGAAATCAAGCAACACAGCCACCAGCTAACGCAAACCGATGGCAATCGGGCCTATCTGCAGCAAGTGGTGGAGAATGCGCTTCAGCAAACCGAGCGTGTCTGCGCCATGATGAAGCAGATTGCCGGCACGCAAGAGGAAGCCGTCGTCGTGCCAGGCCGCGCGACTGGCTGGGAAGTCCGTACCAGCCGAACCAAGAATCGCGCGCCGGGCGTCATGTTCGCATCGGAGCCCGGTCAGAAGCCGCTGACGAAGCGGGAGCGCGAGGTTCTGAACTTCATCAGTGAGGGGTGCTCCAACAAGGAGGGCGCCTTGCGAATGCGCATCAGCCCGAGGACTTTCGAAAGCCATCGCGCCGAGGCGATGCGAAAGCTCGGTGCGCGAAACACGGCGGATCTCGTCCGCACTGCGCTGCTGCATCCGAGTGGTGTGTAGGACCGCGCGGCGCGCCGGCGGTCCGTCATCGTCCGGCAGCGATCATGCGTCTGGCGGCTTCAGTCTCTGATTTTTCGATAAAGTTGCGGGGCCGGCAATACCTTGGCCGGCAAGGCCTCGGGACAACGATGCTCAGTTACCGAAGGCCTGGGCCTCGAACCCCGCGCATCCTGCCGCTCAGTAAAAGTCTTCCACGAAGGCGTGAACGCGAGGCGTCGGCCGCAGAACTTCGGCCTTGATCTTGGGCTCGGTCGGGACGATCGTGATGGTCCACTGCGTCGGAACGCTCGACTTGCTTTCCAGCACCGAGCGCACGTGACCGGTAACTGTCGACCCGCCGGTTCGGATCGTCGCGGTTCTACCGTTGAACTGCGCGATACGAAAACGCCGGACCTCTTTCTGGTCGGTCGTTTCAAACGTGAACATGAAGCTCTCCTCTGCTCACGCAATATCGCCGCTTATTCTTATCTGTGTGTGAAAATCCTACGCCGTAATAGTACGGTCGCGTTACGTCGGGGCCGCGGAGAGGCGCCTTTGCAATGTTTGCGCGCAAGGCGAAACAAGGTCGGCAAAGTAGCGGGGAGGGGAGGAATTCGCCGCCGGTACATTGGTGCCGATCGCGTCGGCCGCGAGTGATCGCGGCCGGTCTTCGGCCTGGAAACAGGTCGGTTGGATCGGGCGCGGTATGTTAATCGGCCGACCCCGGAAATACCGCTTCCATCTTGGTCTTCAGCGTGGCGGCATTGAACGGCTTGACGATGTAGTTGCTGACGCCGGCCTTCTTCGCGGCGATGACGTTTTCGGTCTTCGACTCCGCGGTGATCATGATGAAGGGCGTTTGCGAGAGCTCCGGGCTGGCGCGAACTTCCCTGAGCAGGTCATAGCCGGTCATCGGCTCCATGTTCCAGTCGGAAATCACCAGGCCGTATTTCTTGCCCTGCATCTTGGCGAGCGCGGCCGATCCGTCGCTGGCGTCATCCACGTTCTCGAAGCCAAGCT
>CALROE020000130.1:0-7626 GCA_943369715.1 Bradyrhizobium ivorense | reverse complement strand
TTGGCCGGCTTCGAGCCCTTCGCGGGCTCGATCTCGACGATGTCCTCGGCCTTCAGCACGATCTCGCGGAAGCGTTCGACGTCGGCCTTGATGCGCTCGATCGCGGCGGCCTTCTCGGCCTCGTCGGTAATATCGGCGGTCTCATGCAGGATCCGCATTTCCAGCGAACCGCCGAGCTTGATGTCGGTGCCGCGACCGGCCATGTTGGTCGCGATCGTGATCGCGCCGGGCACGCCGGCCTCGGCGACGATATAGGCTTCCTGCTCGTGGAAGCGCGCGTTCAGCACCGCGAACAGTTTGGCCGGTTTTCCGGCGCGGGCGGCGTCGTACAGTTTCTGCATCGACTTCGGGCTTTCGAAGTCGAGCTGCTTGTAGCCGTGGCTCTTGAGGTAATCGGCCAGCACCTCGGACTTCTCGATCGAGGCGGTGCCGACCAGCACCGGCTGCAGCCGTGCATTGGCGCGCTCCACCTCGGCCAGGATCGCGGCGTATTTCTCGTTCTGGGTACGGTAGACCTCGTCGTCCTCGTCGAGCCGGGCCACCGGCACGTTGGTCGGGATTTCCACCACCTCGAGCTTGTAGATGTCGAACAGTTCGTCGGCTTCGGTCAGCGCCGTGCCGGTCATGCCGGCGAGCTTGTCGTACATCCGGAAATAGTTCTGGAACGTGATCGAGGCCAGCGTCTGGTTTTCCGGCTGGACCTGCACGTGCTCCTTGGCTTCCAGCGCCTGGTGCAGGCCTTCGGAATAGCGGCGGCCCTGCATCATGCGGCCGGTGAACTCGTCGATGATGATGACCTCGTCGTCGCGGACGATGTAATCCTTGTCGCGCTGGAACAGCGAGTGCGCGCGCAGCGCCTGATTGATGTGGTGCACGACCGAGACGTTCTCGACGTCGTACAGCGAGTCGCCCTTGAGCTGGCCGGCGTCGCGCAGCAGGGTCTCGATCTTCTCCATGCCGGCTTCGGTCAGCGTCACCGTGCGCTGCTTCTCGTCGACCTCGAAGTCGGCGGCCTTGTCGAGCTTGGGCAGGAAGGTGTCGATGGTGTTGTAGAATTCCGAGCGGTCGTCGAGCGGACCGGAAATGATCAGCGGCGTGCGCGCCTCGTCGATCAGGATCGAGTCGACCTCGTCGACGATGGCGTAGGAATGGCCGCGCTGGACCATGTCCTCGAGCCGGTACTTCATGTTGTCGCGCAAATAGTCGAAGCCGTATTCGTTGTTGGTGCCGTAGGTGATGTCGCAGGCGTAGGAATTCTTGCGCTCGCCGTCATCCAGCCCATGCACGATCACGCCGACGGTGAGGCCGAGGAAGCCGTAGATCTGACCCATCCATTCGGAGTCGCGCTTGGCGAGGTAGTCGTTGACGGTGACGACATGGACGCCCTTGCCGGCCAGCGCGTTGAGGTAGACCGCGAGCGTCGCGACCAGGGTCTTGCCTTCGCCGGTCTTCATCTCGGCGATGTCGCCCTCGTGCAGCACCATGCCGCCGATCAGTTGCACGTCGAAATGGCGCTGGCCGAGCGTGCGCTTGGCCGCCTCGCGCACGGTGGCGAAGGCGGGAACCAGAAGGTCGTCCAGCGTCTTGCCGCCGGCGAGCTGGGCGCGGAATTCGATGGTGCGGGCTTTCAGCGCCTCGTCGGAGAGCGCCGCGATCTCGGGTTCCAGTGCATTGATGGCATCGACGCGGGACTGATATCCCTTGATCCGCCGGTCGTTGGCGGAGCCGAAAAACTTGCGGGCGAACGCGCCGATCATGCCAAATTCCTGTCTTTACCGTTCGGCGTTGCAGCCGTGAAATGGTCCACCGGGGTGCCTATCAACTCATCGTGACGCATCGCAGCGCGGACCCCGATCCGGGGAGCATCCGCCCAATGAGTGGGAATTCGGCAATCCAAGGTTCAACGGCCAAAACGCAGCCAAATACGCCATCGCCATTGACCCGGTTTTGCAGAGATATGGCTGTGCCAGAGGCTTGTCAACGGCGTGAACTCTCAAGGATTTCATCATTCTGACACCCTTTTCGCGTTGCCAAGGCTGGCCGATTGGGCGAGTGTCCCGCGGCCCCGAACAGCCCCCAGCTTTGAAGATAAGGATTTTCCATGACCACGTCGTTCCCGGAAATGAAACCCGGCCTGCGTCTCAGCGTCGCCTCCGCCGCCGTGACCGGCGCGCTCGCCATGGTGCTGCTGGCCGCCCTGCCGGTGCGGGCGCAGGATTCCAACCCCGTGCTCGCCAAGGTCAACGGCGCCGAGATCCGCCAGAGCGACCTCACGCTGGCCGAAGAAGAACTGGGACCGAGCCTCGCGCAGATGGACCCCTCGACCAAGCGGGAAAACGTGCTGGCCTTCCTGATCGACATGAAGATCGTCGCCAAGGCCGCCGAGGACAAGAAGGTCGAGAACAACGAGGATTTCAAGAAGCGGCTGGCGTTCACGCGCAACCGGCTGCTGATGGACAGCCTGCTGGCGACCGAGGGCAAGGCCGCGACCACCGACGAGGCCATGAAGAAGGTCTATGAGGACGCCTCCAAGCAGATCACCGGCGAAGCGGAGGTTCATGCCCGGCATATCCTGGTCGAGTCCGAGGACGATGCCAAGGCGATCGCCGCCGAGTTGAAGAAGGGCGCCGACTTTGCCGAACTCGCCAAGAAGAAATCCAAGGATCCCGGCGCTTCCGATGGCGGCGATCTCGGTTTCTTCACCAAGGACCAGATGGTGCCGGAATTCTCCGCCGTCGCCTTCACGCTGGAGCCCGGCAAGATCTCCGATCCCGTCAAGTCGCAGTTCGGCTGGCACATCATCAAGGTCGAGGAAAAGCGCAACCGGCAGGCCCCGGCGTTCGAACAGGTCAAGGCCCAGATCGAGACCTATGTGACGCGCAAGGCGCAGGCCGACTATGTGGCGAAGCTGCGCGAAGCCGCCAAGGTCGAGCGCCTGGACAAGCCCGACGAGGCGGCCAAGACCGATGCCAAGCCGGATGCCGCCAAGCCCGCCGACTCCAAGATGGCGCCCCCGGCGAAGAAGTAACGCAAGCGCCTGCGCCGCCCCGGCGGCGTGGGATCTCGCCGCAACACACGCCCTCTCCCCGCCAGCGGGGAGAGGTGATACAGAGCGCTTCCCTCGCCTCATAGCCGGAAGCCCTCATGTCCACTGCTGTCTCCCCCCTCGCCCCGACCGATGTCCCCGAGATGCCCGCGATCGCGGGCGTCAGGCTTGCCACCGCTGCGGCGGGGATCCGCTACAAGGGCCGCACCGACGTGCTGCTGGCGGTGATGGACAAGGGCACCACGGTTGCCGGCGTCTTCACCCAGTCGAAGTGCCCATCGGCACCGGTGGAATGGTGCCGGGCCAGGCTCGGCCGTGGCGGATCTTCTAAAGCAGGATTTGCGCGGGCGCTGGTGGTGAATTCCGGCAATGCCAATGCCTTTACGGGCAAGACCGGGCGGCAGGCCACCACGCTGACCGCTTCGATCGCCGCCAAGGCGGTGGCATGCAGCCCGAACGAGATATTCCTCGCCTCGACCGGCGTGATCGGCGAGCCGCTCGACGCGACCAAATTCGACGGCGTGCTCGGCACGCTGGCGGAGACCGCCGTGCCGGGCGACTGGATGAACGCCGCCCGGGCGATCATGACCACCGACACCTTTCCGAAGGTCGCCACCGCGACGGTAAAACTCGGCAAGGCGAAGGTGACGATCAACGGCATGGCCAAGGGCGCCGGCATGATTGCGCCTGATATGGCGACCATGCTGGCCTTCGTGTTCACCGATGCGCCGCTCAGCGCCGGCGCGCTGCAGTCGCTGCTGAAGAGCGGCGTCGAGGACACCTTTAATGCCGTCACCATCGACGGCGACACCTCGACGTCGGATACCTTGCTGGCCTTCGCCACCGGGGCGGCAGCAACTGATGGTGCGCCGAAGATCAGCCGCGCCGGCGACCCGCGCCTGAAGGCGTTTGCCAAGGCGTTCCACGCGGTGCTGGCCGATCTCGCCGAACAGGTCGCCCGCGACGGCGAAGGCGCGCGCAAGCTGGTCGAGATCATCGTGGACGGCGCCACCACGAAGAAATCCGCGCGAAAAATCGCGATGTCGGTGGCAAATTCGCCGCTGGTGAAAACCGCGATCGCCGGCGAGGACGCCAATTGGGGCCGCGTGGTGATGGCGGTCGGCAAGGCCGGCGAGCCCGCCAATCGCGACAAGCTGTCGATTTCGTTCAACGGCATACGCGTCGCCAGGAACGGCGCGCGCGATCCGTCCTATGACGAGGCGGAAGTGTCAGCGGCGATGAAGAACCCGAAGATCCAGATCAAGATCGCGCTCGGCCTCGGCAAGGGCCGCGACCGCGTGCTGACCTGCGACCTCACCAAGGAGTATGTCGCGATCAACGGCGACTACCGGTCGTAATCCACGACCGTCATCCCGGCACTCAGTTGCTGATGCGAGCGTCGGAGACGGCCTTCTGGAACAGCACAGTCATCGCCTCCGAGATGCCCTGGGTCGGGCTGACCTCGAAGTAAAAACCCGGTGACGCGCAGGCTTGCATGTTCTGCGCGATCTGGCTGTTCGGCGAAGGTCCGTAGGGCCCGGCATTGAACGGCGCAATCCAGCTATTGTACCAGGAGTTGGTCGGCAGCGCGAGATAGGTGGTGTACAACACCGCGATCTTGATGCCGCGGGTCTTGATCGTGGTGCAGAGCGCCGGATTGATCGGTGACTGGCATCGATTACCTGACTTTGGCTTGAGGCAGGCCGTATTGTATTCGTCGGCAACGCCATCGGAGACGAAGAACAGATATTTCAGCGGAGAACCGGAAGTGCCGGTGCCCGGATTGCTGATCGCGGCGTTCACCGCCGGAAAAATATTGGTGTACTGCGTATCCTGGTCATTGTTCTGGTTCTGGCCCTGGACGGTCATCAGGTCGATGTTGCCGGCGGCGGTTTTCGCGCTGGTCAGCGACGAATTCAATGCAAACAAGGTCCGCAATCCGGCGGTGCTTGCCGACGCGCCGAAGTCGTAGATCGCCATCCGGAACTGGCTGGTATAGGTCTGCGTGGCCGCCGCGGTGTCCATCAACTGCTGCGTCGCCGTGCGCAGCACGTCGATCCGCGTCGTCACGCCGAGGGCCTTGGCCTTGTTGTAGTAGTTGTTGCTGTCATTGAGATCGTGGCAGGCGAAGGCGCATTGGTCCGGCGTATTGTTGACCATCTTCGTGACGTCGGCCGGGGTCGCGCCCACGCCCATCGACGGCGAGTTGTCCATCAGCAGATAGAAATCGATGTATTGCGGCATCTTGGAGACGGAGGTCGAACTGCCGGTGACCGTCATGGTGCTCTTGTTCATGACGCCGAGAAATACCGTCGGAACATCGGCCGAGAATGTCACGGTGGAGGTGATGATCATGCCGCTCTTGGTCACGACGGGCGTCACGCTGTTGAGCGTATAGCCTGACACCCCGGACATGTTGCCGTCGAAGATCGCCTTGGCGTCGGTCACGCCGACCGCTATCGGGCCGTCCCCGGTCATCGTACCCGCGGCAATGAAGGCTGGCGATTTCCTGGCGACCGATCCGACGCTGGCGGCGTCGATCGCCGATTGCAGCTTGCTCCTGAGCTGGGTTGCCCGGCTGTAATCGACCGCGACGCCGATCGCCGACAGGATCGGCAGCAGCGCCAGGGTGAAGATCACCGCGACGTTGCCGGACCTGTCGCTGCGGAAGCGGCCGATTTCACGAAGGAGCTTGCGCATGAATGGTGCCTGACCGGTTCAAAATCCCGCAAAACCTAGCGCCGGCGCATTAAGTTCGGCTTATCCCGATCGCAGAAAAACGGGGCAAATAAAAAGGTTGGCGGTAAGCAAACTGATTGCTTAAGGAACTCAGACCAAACCGCCGACAATTCTTCGGAACCGGCTTTTTCGAAAAGCATCACCGCAATGACTGACATCAAGCTCACCCTGGTGGTCGCCTGCGCGCTGGTCGATACCGACAAGCGCGTGCTGATCGCCCAGCGTCCGCAGGGCAAAGCGCTGGCGGGGCTGTGGGAGTTTCCCGGCGGCAAGATCGAGCGCGGCGAGCGGCCGGAACAGACCCTGATCCGCGAGCTGCATGAGGAAATCGGCATCACCGTGAAGGCGGATTGCCTCGCGCCGCTCACCTTCGCCAGCCACGCCTATGACGATTTTCATCTGCTGATGCCGCTCTATATCTGCCGGCGCTGGGACGGCGAGGTGATCGCGCGCGAGGGCCAGCAGCTAGCCTGGGTCCGCGCCAACAAACTGCGCGACTATCCGATGCCGCCGGCGGACATTCCGCTGATCCCGCATTTGATCGATTTATTGATGTGAGGTGGGCGGGCCTGGGCCCGGCATGGCGTTGCTTCGGCGCTGCGCGGCAGGGTCTGGACAAGAATCTCGAAAACAACCCCATGCACAGTAAAGAAGACTGCCATTTACGGTATTATATTACCTCAACGATCGCTTCATTCCGGCGCAAGCCGCTTCACCGCCTCCGCCAGGCTCGCTTTCGCCGAACCCGGCTTCAGCGGCTGTTGCTGGCTCGCATGCGGCGCCCAGCCGGACAGCCAGATCACATCGAAGGTGGCGCGGATGCGGCCGTCGGAATCCGCAAAACGCTCGCTGTAGAGCTGCGCCATCCGCAGCAGCGTGGCGCGGCGGGTCGGGGTGCGGCGGCGCTCGATCAGGACGTTGGTGGCGCCCATCCGCCTCAGATCGGCCATCAGCGCGAAGGCGCTGTCGTAGCGCACCACGACGCGGTCGACGTCGGTCACCGGCAAGGCAAAACCGACACGCTGCAAGAGCGCGCCGATTTCGCGCAGGTCGGCTGATGGAGCCACGCGCGGCGAGACGCCGCCCTCGCATTCGGCTTCCGCGGCAGCAAAACTTTGCCGCAGCTCGGTCAGCGTATCGCCGCCGATCAACGCGGCCAGCAACAGCCCGTCCGGCTTCAGCGCGCGTCGGATCTGTGCCAGCACGCCCGGCAGATCGTTGACGAATTGCAGCGCCAGGGCGGACACCGCGAGATCGAGCGATTCCGGCGAAAGCCGCAGCGGCTCGGATTCGAGATCGGGCAGCGCGACGGACATCAATTGATCGACGCGGCCGGCCAGCACGTGGCGGAGCTGATCTCCCACTGTGCCGATGTCGGCCGCCGTCCTGAATTCCCGCAGCACCGCGTGCAGCCGTTCCGACATATCCTCGGCGACGCGATCGAGCAGGAAGGTGGCGGCACCCAGTGCGGACGCACGCGACTGCCGCGCCCGCAGCAACGCGCGGTCGAACAGCAGGGGGGCGGCGGGCGGGTTCGGAGCCATGACCGGGTTGGTACGCCGGTCTCCCCTCGTCTGGCAATCCGGTGCCTGATCGCACACGCAATGTGCTGGCCGACCGGGCCTGCGCGCGAATTCGAATGAGGTACTGGCCTGTTTCCGACGCGAGTGGCCTGGTTTGATATTAACAGTGGCCGGACTTGAAAATGTCGCCGCGGCACTTCCGGCCAGCCTGGCGCTGGCACTGAACGAATTGTTCGTTGGGAGCGATATTCTGGCCTCCCCGCTTGCTGTACCAGCGAGTGCCCCCGGTACCGCGGTCGATTTTAATCCCCCCGCCGT
>CALROE020000129.1:0-7652 GCA_943369715.1 Bradyrhizobium ivorense | reverse complement strand
CCCAAGTTCTTGCCTCCCAAGTTCTTGCCTCCCAGGTATTCTTGACAATATGCATAAAAGTGCATATGCGTCAATGTGCATATAATGGCGCGGCCGCCGCGCTTTCATGGACAGGAGACGTCCGATGAGCATGACCGGCCTCGAAAAATGGTACGGCTACGTGAAATCCCACGACCGCGCGGCGCTGTGGGATCTGCTGCACCCGGACGCGGTGTTCGAAAGCCCCGTCGTGCACACGCCGCAGCGCGGGCGCGACATTACCTTCAAGTATCTGGCGAGCGCGGACAAGGTGCTGGGTGGCCCGGGCTTCGCCTATACCGGTGAATGGCGCAGCGACACCGGCGCGGTGCTGGAATTCCAGACCGAGATCGATGGCATCAAGCTCAACGGCGTCGACATCATCACCTTCGGCGCCGATGGTCGGATCACGAATTTCAAGGTGATGGTGCGTCCGCTCAAGGCGATCAACCTGCTGCACCGGCTGATGGGAGAGCAGCTGGCGGCCAGTGCGGCAAGCGGCGCCGCGACGTCGTAACCGCGACGCTGAAGCAGCTCCCTATGACCTTTGGAACCGGATAAGGTTCTTTCTGAAACCCACCAATTGCTGTGCCATAAAGCTCCCTGACACGGAGCGAGCCAGCCGGGAGGATGCCAATGCCGATCTACAAAGCCCCTGTGGAAGACGTCACCTTCCTGCTCAACGACGTGTTTCAGATCGACCGCTACGACAACCTTCCAGGCTTCAGCGATGCCTCCGCCGATGTGCGCGATGCGATCCTGGGCGAGGCCGCCAAGCTCAGCGAACAGGTGCTGCAGCCGCTCAACCGGGTCGGCGATCTCGAGGGCTGCAAACGCCATGACGATGGCTCCGTGACCACCCCGAAGGGCTTCAAGGCCGCGTTCAAGCAGGTTGCCGAAGGCGGCTGGCTTGGTCTGTCGGCGCCGGCGGAATATGGCGGCCAGGGCCTGCCGGTGACGCTGACCCAGGCCGTCACCGAATTCCAGTCGTCGGCCAACATGGCGTTTTCGATGTATGGCGGCCTGACCATGGGCGCCACCGCGGCGCTGATGGTGCACGGCAAGCCCGAACAGAAGAAGATGTTCGTGCCGAAGATGGTGGCCGGCGAATGGGCCGGCACTATGAATCTCACCGAGCCGCAATGCGGCACCGATTTGGGTCTGCTGCGCACCAAGGCCGTCAAGCAGGCCGACGGCAGCTACAAGATCACCGGCACCAAGATCTTCATTTCCTCCGGCGAGCACGATCTCACCGAGAACATCATCCATCTGGTGCTGGCGCGCATCGAGGGAGCTCCGGCCGGCATCAAGGGCGTCTCGCTGTTCGTGGTGCCAAAAATCCTGGTCAATGCCGATGGCTCGCTGGGACAGCGCAACGGCGTCACCTGCGGCTCGATCGAACACAAGATGGGCATCCACGGCAATTCCACCTGCGTGATGAACTACGACAGCGCCACCGGCTGGCTGATCGGCGAGGAAAACAAGGGCATGCAGGGCATGTTCGTGATGATGAACGAGGCCCGGCTCGGCGTCGCGGTGCAGGGGCTGGCGCAGTCCGAAGTCGCCTACCAGAACGCGGCGAACTATGCCCGCGAACGTCTGCAGGGCCGCTCGCTCACCGGCGCCAAGGCGGCGGACAAGCCGGCCGATCCGATCATCGTGCATCCCGACGTGCGCCGCACCCTGCTCACCATCCGCGCCTTCAACGAGGCGGCGCGCGCCATGGTGATCTGGACCGCGCTGAAGAGCGACGTCGCGCACCGCTCCAGCGATCCGAAGGATCGCCAGGAGGCCGACGATCACATGGGCCTGATGACGCCGATCATGAAGGGCGTCATGACCGACGTCGGATTCTCCAACTCGGTGCTGGCGCAGCAGATGTATGGCGGCCACGGCTATATCGCCGAGCACGGCATGGAGCAGTTCGTGCGCGATGCCCGCATCGCCATGCTCTATGAGGGCGCCAACGGCATTCAGGCGCTCGACCTCGTCGGCCGCAAGCTGCCGCGTGACGGCGGCCGCGCGGTGATGGCGTTCTTCGGCGAAGTCGCCGCCTTCGCCAAGGACCATGGCGGCGACGAGGCCATGAAGCCCTATGTCGCGCCGCTCTCCACGGCGCTCGGCCATCTGCAGCAGGCCACCACCTGGCTGATGCAGAATGCGATGATGAAGCCCGACAATGCGGGTGCTGCCGCCACCGATTACATGCAGCTGTTCGGTCTCGTTACCTTCGCCTATATGTGGGCGCGGATGGCGAAAGTCGTCCAGGACAAGATTGCGGGCAGCGGCACGACGCCCTATCTCTCGACAAAGCTGGTCACCGGCCGCTTCTTCATGGAACGGATGCTGCCGGAAACCGCGCTGCACCTTGCCCGGATCCAGACCGGATGCGACACCACCATGGAATTGGCAGCGGAAGCCTTCTGATCGCAGAAGCTCCTGCTGCCCGACCCGATCGCGACTTCTTCCAATCGCTACATATAATGATCCTCACACCAGGAGGGCTTCATGCCTGAGGCATTTATCTACGATCACGTTCGCACGCCGCGCGGCCGCGGCAAGGCCGATGGCGCGTTGCATGAGGTGACCGCGGTGGCGCTGGCCACGGTGCCGCTGAGGGCGCTCAAGGAGCGCAACAACCTCAAGGAAGACATCGTCGACGACGTCATCCTCGGCGTGGTCGATCCGGTCGGCGAAGCCGGCTCCGACATCGCCCGCTTCGCGGCCATGAACGCAGGCCTCGGCGAAGCCGTCCCCGGCGTCCAGATCAGCCGCTTCTGCGCCTCCGGCCTCGATGCCGTGAATTTCGCGGCCGCCCAGATCATGAGCGGCCAGCACGACCTCGTCATCGGCGGCGGCGCCGAATCGATGAGCCGGGTCGGCATCGGCGCCTCGGGCGGCGCCTGGCCGATGGACCCCTCGATCGCGGTGCCCGCCTACTTCATGCCGCAGGGCGTGTCGGCCGATCTGATCGCCACCAAATACGGTTTTTCGCGCGACGATGTCGACGCCTATGCGGTGCAGAGCCAGCAGCGCGCCGCCAAGGCCTGGGACGAGGGCCGCTTCAAGAATTCGGTGGTGCCGGTCAAGGACATCAACGGCCTCACCATCCTCGCCAAGGACGAGCACATGCGGCCGACCACGACGATGCAGTCGCTCGGCCAGCTGCAGGCCTCGTTCGCGGCGGTCGGCGCCATGGGCGGCTTCGACGCGGTGGCGATCCAGTCGCATCCGGAAATCGAACGCATCAACTACGTGCACCATGCCGGCAATTCGTCGGGAATCGTCGACGGCGCCGGCGCCGTGCTGCTCGGCAGCAAGGAAGCGGGCAGCAAGCACGGCCTGAAGCCGCGCGCGAAAATCCGCGCCTTCGCCAATATCGGCTCGGAGCCGGCGATGATGCTGACCGGCCCGGTCGACGTCACCGAAAAACTGTTCGAGCGCTCGGGCATGAAGAAGTCGGACATCGACCTGTTTGAACTGAACGAAGCGTTCGCCTCGGTGGTGCTGCGCTACATGCAGGCCTTCGACATCGACAGTGCCAAGATCAACGTCAAGGGCGGCGCCATCGCGCTCGGCCATCCGCTCGGCGCGACGGGAGCGATGATCCTCGGCACCGTGCTCGACGAACTCGAGCGCACCAACAAGTCGACCGCATTGATCACGCTGTGCATCGGCGGCGGCATGGGCACCGCGACGATTATCGAAAGAGTGTGAGCCGTAGGGTGGGCAAAGGCGCCCTTGCGCCGTGCCCACCATCTTTCTTTCCGAATGATCTTTGGTGGGCACGCTTCGCTTTGCCCACCCTACGATCCGAGATCAGAGACAACCGCCGCGCCTGCTGGCAGTCGGCATCGAGGGAGCAACCACATGGCCTTCAAGAATTTCAAGCTGGATACCGATGCCGACGGCATCGTGCTGGTGACCTGGGATACCCCGGGCCGCTCGATGAACGTGCTCGATGAAACCTCGGTCACCGAACTCGAGGAGATCATCAAGCAGACCTCGGCGGACGCCGCGGTGAAGGGCGTCGTCATCACCTCGGGCAAGGAGGCGCTGTGCGCCGGCGCCGATCTGTCGATGCTGGAGGGCATGAGCAAGCAATATGCCGAGATGCTGAAGGCCAAGGGCGAGGAAGCCGCCAACCAGGTGCTGTTCGACCAGAGCCGCCGCTTCTCGCAGGTGTTCCGCAATATCGAGACCAGCGGCAAGCCATGGGCTGCCGCGATCAACGGTCTGGCGCTCGGCGGCGGTTTCGAACTGACGCTGTCCTGCCACTACCGCGTGGCCGCGGACAATCCCAAGACCCGTCTCGGCCTGCCCGAGATCAAGGTCGGCCTGTTCCCCGGCGCCGGGGGCACCCAGCGCGTGCCGCGCATCGTGTCGCCGCAGGATGCGATGCAGCTGTTGCTGAAGGGCGAGGCGATCAATCTGGCCAGGGCCAAGGCGCTCAATCTGATTCACGCGATCGTTCCGGCGGCCGATCTGATCAAGGCGGCAAAGGACTGGATCAAGGGCGGTGGCAAGGCGATCGCGCCCTGGGACGAGAAGGGCTTCAAGCTTCCCGGCGGCCCGGTGTTTTCCAAGATGGGCATGCAGATGTTCCCGGCCGGCAATGCGATCTTCCGGCGCGAGACCTACGACAATTATCCGGCCGCCCGCGCCATCATGAGCTGCGTCTATGAAGGCCTGCAGTTACCGATCGATGCCGCGCTGCGCGTTGAATCGCGCTACTTCACCAAGATCCTGCGCTCCAAGGAAGCGGCGGCGATGATCCGCAGCCTGTTCCTGTCGATGCAGGAATTGAACAAGGGCGCGCGGCGTCCGCAGAACGTGCCGCCGACCAAGGTGAAGAAGCTCGCTATCATCGGCGCCGGCTTCATGGGCGCCAGCGTCGGCTACGTCTCGGCGCGCGCCGGCATCGACGTGGTGCTGATCGACCGCGACCAGGCCAGCGCCGACAAGGGCAAGGGCCACGCCAAGGCCGTCATCGACGACCTGATCAAGAAGGGCCGCGCCAAGGAAAGCGACAGCGAGGCGATCCTCGGCCGCATCACGGCGACCGCCGATTACAACGTGCTGAAGGATTGCGATCTCATCATCGAGGCGGTGTTCGAGGACCGCAAGGTCAAGGCGGAGACCTATGCCAAGGCGCAGCCGCTGCTGAAGTCCGACGCCATTTTTGCCTCCAACACCTCGACGCTGCCGATCAATTCGCTGGCGGAAGAGTTCAAGGACCAGGGCAAGTTCATCGGCATTCACTTCTTCTCGCCGGTCGAGAAGATGATGCTGGTGGAAATCATCGTCGGCAAGAACACCAACGATGTCGCGCTGGCCACTGCGCTGGATTATGTCCGGGTGATCGGCAAGACCCCGATCGTGGTCAATGACAGCAGGGGCTTCTTCGCCAACCGCTGCGTGCTGCGCTTCACCGCCGAGGGCCTGGAAATGCTGATGGAAGGCGTGCCGCCGGCGATGATCGAGAACACCGCCAAGATGGCGGGCATGCCGGTCGGGCCGCTGTCGTTGTCGGACGAAGTGGCGCTCGATCTCGTGCTCAAGATCATGAAGGCGACCGAGGCCGATCTCGGCGCCAACGCCATCGACCAGAGCCAGAAGAAGCTGCTGGTAGAAATGGTCGAGAAGCAGGGCCGTTTCGGCCGCAAGAACGGCAAGGGATTTTACGATTATCCCGAAAAGGGCAAGGGCCAGAAGAGCCTGTGGACCGAGCTCGCCGGCCTGCAATCGAAACATCTCGATCCTGATACCCTCGACATCGAGGAGATGAAGCAGCGCTTCCTGGTGGTGCAGGCGGTGGAAGCCGCGCGCACCGTGGAAGACCACGTCATCACCGACATGCGTGAGGCCGATGTCGGCTCCATCCTCGGTTTCGGCTTCGCGCCGTTCACCGGCGGCACGCTGTCCTATATCGACTTCATGGGCACGAAAAAATTCGTCGAACTGTGCCACAAGCTCGAAGCCAAATACGGCTCCCGCTTCACGCCGCCGAAGCTGCTGGTCGAGATGGCGGCCAAGGGCGAGACCTTCTACGGCCGCTTCCCGCCGAAGAAACTGGCGGAGAAGGCGGCGTAAGATCTTCCCCTCTCCCGCGCTTGCGGGGGAGGGTACCGAGCAACGCGAGGCGGGTGGGGGCTCTCTCCGCGAGTCCCAATGTCGCGAGAGCCCCCACCCCGGCCCTCCCCCGCAAGCGCGGGAGAGGGAGCGCAGCGAGCAGGAACTCGGGGACATCCGATGCGAAGCGTTATCGTTCTCGGCGCCGGAATGGTCGGGGTCTCCACCGCGCTGCAGTTGCAGCGCCGCGGCTGGTCCGTCGTGCTGGTCGATCGCAAGCCGCCCGGCCGCGAGACGAGCTACGGCAATGCCGGCTTCATCCAGAGCGAAGCCGTGCGGCCTTATCCGATGCCGCGTGATCTTGCGACGCTGGCGGCGATCGCGACAGGGCGCGCCAACGATGTCCATTACGGCGTCAGTTGGCTGCCGCGGCATCTTGGTCCCTTGCTGCGGTACTGGTGGCATTCCGCGCCGGATCGGCACGACCGCATTTCGCATGCTTACGCGCGGCTCATCGCAAAGGCGACGAGCGAACATGACGTGCTGATCCGGGAAGCTGGCGCTGATAATCTGGTGCAGCGAAGCGGCTATCATTCCCTGCGCCGTACCCAGGCAGCACTGGATGAAGTGGCGGCGGTCGCCGAGACGCTGGCGGCGGAATTCGGCGTGCGATCGGAAATCATCAGCCCGGCACAGCTTGCCGCAGCCGAGCCCGAGCTCAACGAGACCGGGGCGGGGGCTGTTCACTGGCGCGACCCCTGGACGGTCTCGGACCCAGGCGGGCTCGTCTCTGCCTATGCCGACCTGTTCACACGCAACGGCGGCACCTTCGTCAACGGCGATGCGGCCACGTTGGCGCCGACGGCTGCCGGCTGGACGGTTCAAACGAATAATGGCCCGATCGCTGCCGAGGCGGCCGTGGTGTCGCTGGGTCCATGGTCTCCCGATCTCCTGCAAAAATTCGACTATCGTTTTCCGATGCTTCGCAAGCGTGGTTACCACCGGCATTTCAGCGGCGGCGGTCGGCTCAATCTGCCGCTACACGATCCTGCGTTCGCCTACGCCATGGCGCCGATGGCGAAGGGATTGCGGATTACGTCCGGCGCCGAATTGATGGGACCGGAAAGGTTGCCGCAGTCGCGCCAACTCGATCGCGCCGAGCAGGCGGCGCGGCGGCTTGTCGACCTCGGCACTGCGGTCGAGGCTGAACCCTGGAGCGGCGTTCGCCCCTGCATGCCCGACATGCTGCCGATCGTGGGACCGGCGCCGAAGCACAAGGGTTTGTGGATGCATTTCGGGCACGGCCATCACGGCCACACGCTCGGGCCTACGACCGGCCGCATGCTGGCGGAGTTGATGAACGGCGAGGAGCCCTTCACCGACGCATCGGACTTCAGTGCAGCCCGGTACTGATCGCCTCGCCAAATATAAAGGGCCGGATCATCGATCCGGCCCGTCGCTTTGTCGCTAAGGCGAGCTGGCTTTTTTGGTCGATCGATCGACCGCCGATTCGGTTCACCTCTCCCCCGCGGGGAGAGGTCGATTTGCGCAGCAAATCGGGT
>CALROE020000128.1:0-7656 GCA_943369715.1 Bradyrhizobium ivorense | reverse complement strand
GCGGCTCTCGAGGCCGTCGAGCATCGCCACGAAATTCGGCCGGAGGATGCCGAGCGTATTGGCGATCTCGGTCTGGTTGCGGCCTGGATTCCTGTCGAGCAGCAGCAGCACCGAGAACTGTGCCGGCGTCAGCTGCAGCGGCGCCACGCAGCGCAGAAAATCCTCGAACACCCGAAGCTGCGCGCGCTTGAGCGAATAGCCCAGCAGTTCGGACAATTCGCCGAGCTGCAGCGCCGCGTCATCAACTGCGCCCTCGGCCGGTTCCTTGCGGGCGGCGCGGGACGGCTTGGCGGCATCGACGGCGGCAGGCTTGGAAACAGTCATCGCTCGCGGCTCGCAATCCCGGTAGGCTCGGACAAGACCCGGATACAGTGGACGGGCCTTGAAGTTATATTTGATAATTGTTATGCACTATACCGAATTTCGGCAGGACTTTTCAACTGCTGTTATTTGACGGGTCAGCGGCTGCTCAAGGCCGCGACTGGTCCGACGCGTGATGGGGGAGCGCCCGGTCTTGAACACGACGATCATGCTGTTCCTGGTGCAGGACGGCATTACCAATGGTGCGATCTACGCCCTGCTCGGCCTTGCGCTGGTGCTGGTGTTCGCCGTCACCCGCGTCATCCTGATTCCGCAGGGCGAATTCGTCACTTTCGGCGCGCTGACCTATGCCACGCTGTCGACGGGCAACATGCCGGGCACCGCCCAGCTCGCGGTGGCGATGGGCGTGGTGGCGTTCGGCCTCGATCTGTTTGCGAGCCGCCGCGCGCTGCACCTGCGGCTGGTCGCGCGGGCCTTCGCGATCAACATCCTGCTGCCGGTGGCGATCTACGCCCTGACATATTGGTTCGCCGGCAAGAACACCCCGATCGCGGTCAATATCGCGCTGTCGCTGCTGATCGTCGCGGCGATCGGGCTGTTTCTCTACCGCCTGGTCTTCCAGCCGCTGGCGCACACCTCGGTGCTGGTGTTGCTGATCGCCTCGGTCGGCGCTCATCTCGCGCTGCAGGGCCTCGGCCTGGTGTTCTTCGGCGCCGAAGGCCAGCGCGGCCCGACCATCTCGGATGCGGCCTTCATGGTCGGTCCGCTGCGCTTCACCGGCCAGAGCATCGCGGTCTACGCCATCACCATCGCCTTCATCGTCGGGCTGTGGCTGTTCTTCGGCCTCACGCTCTATGGCAAGGCGCTGCGCGCCACCGCCGTCAACCGGCTCGGCGCCCGGCTGGTCGGCATCCGCACCACGCTTTCGGGGCAGATCGCCTTCCTGCTCGCCTCCGTGATCGGCGCGCTGTCGGGCATCCTGATCGTGCCGATCACGACGCTGTATTACGACACCGGCTTCCTGATCGGCCTGAAGGGTTTTATCGCCGCGATCATCGGCGGCCTCGTCAGCTATCCCCTGACCGCGGTCGCGGCGCTGGTGGTCGGCACCGTCGAGGCGTTCTCCTCGTTCTATGCCAGCAATTTCAAGGAAGTCATCGTGTTCACGCTGATCCTTCCGGTCCTCGTGCTGCGGTCGCTTGCGGCGCCCGCGGTCGAGGAAGAGAAGGATTGACGGCGATGACGCAACGGTTGTTACCGATCTCGATCTTCGCAGGCCTGATGGCGGTGATTCCGCTGATCCCGGGCATGCCGCCATTCTGGATCGTGCTGCTCAACAATATCGGGCTCGCCGCCCTGGTGGCGATGGGCCTGGTGCTCTTGACCGGCGTCGGCGGCCTGACCTCGTTCGGCCAGGCGGCATTCTGCGGCTTTGGCGCCTACACCACGGCGGTGCTCACGACTGCCTATGGCATGTCGCCATGGCTGACGCTGCCGCTGTCGCTGCTGGTCAGCGGCGGCGCCGCGGTTTTTCTCGGCCTCGTCACGGTGCGGCTGTCCGGCCACTATCTGCCGCTCGGCACCATCGCCTGGGGCATCGGCCTGTTCTACCTGTTCAGCAAGCTGGAATTCCTCGGCCGCAATGACGGCATCACCGGGATTCCGCCGCTGTCGATCGGCACGCTGAAGATGCTCGATGCCGGCACGATCTATTATGCGATCTGGATCGCGGTGCTGATCTGCGCGCTGCTCAGCATGAACCTGCTGGATTCCCGCACCGGCCGCGCGATCCGGGCGCTGCGCCGCGGACACATCGCCGCCGAGGCGTTCGGCGTGCAGACGCCGCGCGCCAAGTTGTTGGTGTTCATTTACGCGGCCGTTCTGGCCGGGCTGTCCGGCTGGCTCTATGCGCATTTCCAGCGCGCCGCCAACCCGACCCCGTTCGGCGCCCATGCCGGCATCGAATATCTCTTCATCGCGGTGGTCGGCGGCGCCGGCTATGTCTGGGGCGCGGTGCTGGGCGCCGGCATCGTCGTCATCCTGAAAGAGATTTTACAAAGCTATCTGCCACTGCTGTTCCGCGGCGAAGGCCAGCTCGAGACCATCGTGTTCGGCATCCTGCTGGTGCTGCTGCTGCAGCTGGCGCCGACCGGCGTCTGGCCCTGGCTGATGAGCCGGCTGCCCTTCAAGCCGGCCCGCAAGCGGCCCGATACCTCGCTCACCTTGCCCGCGCGCGACCGGCCGGCCGCCGCCCCCGGCGCGCTGCTTCGGATCGACAACGCGCGAAAACAGTTCGGCGGCGTGATCGCCGTCAACAACGTCTCGTTCGACGTGCAGGCCCGCGAGATCGTGGCGCTGATCGGCCCCAACGGCGCCGGCAAGAGCACGACCTTCAACCTCATCACCGGCGTGCTCACCGCCACCGGCGGCACCATCTCGATGCAGGGCCGCAACATCGACAACGCGCCGCCCCAGGAGGTGGTCAAACTCGGCATCGCCAGGACCTTCCAGCACGTCAAACTGGTGCCCGACATGAGCGTGCTGGAAAACGTCGCGATCGGCGCGCATCTGCGCGGCCACGCCGGCGCCATCTCCAGCATGCTGCGGCTCGACCGCGCGGATGAGGCGAAATTGCTGGCGGAAGCGGCGCGACAGATCGAGCGTGTCGGGCTCAACGACCAGATCGATCAGCCGGCGGGCAGCCTGTCGCTCGGCCAGCAGCGCATCGTCGAGATCGCGCGCGCGCTGTGCGTCGACCCGACCCTGCTGCTGCTCGACGAACCCGCTGCGGGACTGCGGCACATGGAGAAGCAAAGGCTCGCCACGCTGCTGCGCACCCTGCGCGACGGCGGCATGTCGGTGCTGCTGGTCGAGCACGACATGGGTTTTGTCATGGATCTCGCCGACCGCATCGTGGTGCTCGACTTCGGCACCAAGATCGCCGAGGGCACGCCCGACGCCATCAAGAGCAATCCCGATGTGATCAAGGCCTATCTCGGAGCGGTGGCATGAGCGCGCTGCTGAAGGTAACCGATGCCCATGTCGCCTACGGCAAGGTCGAGGCGGTGCGTGCGGTGTCACTCGAGGTCGCCGACAACGAGATCGTCACCATCATCGGCGCCAATGGCGCCGGCAAGACCACGCTGCTGAATGCCATCATGGGGATCCTGCCGCTGACCGGCGGCGTGGCCTTTGCCGGCAGGGACATGCTGCAGCTCGAGATCGAGGACCGCGTCGCGACGGGCCTGAGCCTGGTGCCGGAGCATCGCGAGCTGTTCGCCACCATGAATGTCGAGGACAATCTGCAGCTCGGCGCCTTCCGGATCGCGAAAGCCGTCGCGGCGCGATCGTTCGAGCGGGTCTACACGCTGTTCCCGCGGCTGAAGGAACGCCGCAAGCAGCTGGCCGGCACGCTCTCTGGCGGCGAGCAGCAGATGCTGGCGATGGGCCGCGCCCTGATGGGCGCGCCAAAACTGTTGATGCTGGACGAGCCGAGCCTCGGCCTCGCCCCGATCATCGTCGCCGACATTTTTCGAACCATCGGCGAGTTGCGCGCCGCCGGCGTCTCGGTGCTGCTGGTCGAACAGAACGCCCAGGCCGCGCTGAAAATCGCCGACCGCGCCTATGTGATGGAGCTCGGCGAATTCATCCTGAACGGCCCGGCCGCAGAGATCGCGACCAATCAGCGGGTGGCGGCGAGCTATCTCGGCTTCACGCACGAGGGCGAGAGCAGGATTTAGAAAAGTAGGGTGGGCAAAGGCGCTCTTCGCGCCGTGCCCACCATCTTCTTTCTTGTCGCATCATGGTGGGCACGCTTGCGCTTTGCCCACCCTACGATGCTGAGGTTGAACCGCTGAAGCACCTCCGACGACGATAGACCGTCACCCCACCCCGGCGCTGCGCGCCGACCTTCCCCCTCCAGGGGAGGGTAAGAAAAAGGCCGGCCTCCAACAAGGAGGCCGGCCCACTTCGTTATTCAATCAAACGTCCCGCCTTACTTCGCCGGAACGTACTTCCCGTCCTTCACGGTCAGGATGATGCGCGAACGATCATCGAGGCCGTAGCGGTCTTTTTCGGTGAAGTTGTAGACGCCCTGGCTCGCCGCCATGTCCTTTTCGCTGAGCAGCGCCTTGCGGATGCCCTCGCGGAATTCCGCCGTGCCCGGCTTGCCGGCCTTCAGCGCCACCGGAATGACGCGCTTGAGAACTTCGAAGGCGTCGTAGGAATGTCCGGCAAACTGGCTGCGGCTGTTGGGGCCGTATTTGGCTTCATAGGCGGTGTTGAGCGCGAGGCCCGGCTTCTTGGTCAGCGCGCTGTCGGCTTGCGTTTCCGGCGACATCACCGGACCCGACGCCATGATGACGCCCTCGGCGGCCTTTCCGGCGATCCGGATGAAGTCCATGCTGGCGGCGCCGTGGGTCTGATAGATCAGGCCCTTGTAGCCGCGTTCGCGCAGCGTGGTCTGCGGCAGGGCTGCCGCGGTGCCGGATGCGCCGATCAGGATCGCATCGGGATTGGCGGCGACCAGCTTCAGCACCTGCCCGGCGACCGAGGTATCCGGCCGCGCGAAGCGTTCCTCGGTGGCGACCGTCATGCCCATGGGCACGCCCTGGGCCTTGAAGTCGTTGAACCAGAGATCGCCGTAGGAATCGGAGTACCCGATATAGCCGACGGTTTTGACGTTGTTCGCCTTCATGTGCTCGTACAGCACCTTGCCCATGATCGGAATCGGCTGCGGCATCGACACCGACCACTTGGCGCGCTCCGGCGTGATCGGGAATGGCGCCAGGCCGAAATGCGGAATGCCGGCTTCGTTGGCGACCGTGGAGACCGCGACCGTCGGCGGGGTGGTGGACGACCCCATGATAATGTCGGCCTTCGACTCCGTGACGAAACGCCGCGCATTGGTGGTGGCCGCCGTCGGGTCGCCGCCGTCATCCAGCGTGATCACCTTGAGCGGCACGCCGCCGATTTCCTTCGGCACGAATTCGAGCGCGTTGCGCTCGGGAATGCCGAGCGCCGCGGCGGGGCCGGTGGTGGTGACGGTGATGCCGATGACGATCTCGCTGGCCTGCGCCATCGCGGGCAATGCCGGCAGTGCCAGCGACGCCGCGATGACCGCGGCCGACAGGTAAAACTTGTTCATTCATTCCTCCCTTTGAGTGTTGTTATCCAACCTAGATCAAATCCGGGCTGATTATTCAGCCCCTTCTTTAGGTCATGAGCCCGCTCAAGTCAGCCTCTTCAACTCAGCCTTGCTTGAACCTCGCCATGATTTCTTCCGGCATCGGCGCCGATTTCAGCTTGCTGGGGTCGTCCGGGTGCCGGCCGACCAGCACTCGGGTCTCGAACGCCTCGATCGCCAGCGCCTCGCCCTTGAACACCTTGTGGGTCACCTCGAAGCTCGAACGCTTGAAGCTCTCGATCCGGCTTTCGATCGTGATCCAGTCGCCATGGGTCGAGGCGATGTAGAACTTTGCCCTGGTATCGACCATGGGAATGCCGACCAGGCCGTATTTGTGGATGATGTCCTGCTTCGAGAAGCCGGCGGCCTCGAACATGATCGAGGTCGAATCGTCGAACATCGCGAAGTAGCGCGGGTAGTACACGATATTGGCGGGGTCGCAGTCGCCCCACTGGATCTGCACCTCGCGCCGGTGGACGAACATGGCTTCACCAACCCCTTATGTGGGAGTGCGCGGATTGAAGCACCTTGTCGCGGCAGAGACGGTGCGCCCCCTCTCCCCTGGGGAGAGGGTTGGGGTGAGGGGGTACGGTCTCCGAAATACGCCGTAACCCCTCACCCGGATCGCTACGCGATCCGACCTCTCCCGATGGGAGAGGTGAAGAAGGACACGCGGCGCGACGCAATTCCATGTTCATCGGCCCTCAGCGCGGCGCCATGCGGAGCGCGGCATCGAGACGCACCACCTCGCCGTTGAGGTAGGGGTTGTCGATCATGTGCAGCGCCAGCGAGGCGAACTCGTCGGCGTGGCCGAGCCGGTGCGGGAACGGGATCGCGGCGGCGAGCGAGTCCTGCGCCTCCTGCGGCAGGCCGCCCAGCAGCGGCGTCAGGAACAGGCCCGGCGCGATGGTCAGCACGCGGATGCCGAACTGCGCCAGCTCACGAGCGATCGGCAGCGTCATCGCGACGATGCCGCCCTTCGAAGCCGAATAGGCCGACTGCCCGATCTGGCCGTCATAGGCCGCGACCGACGCGGTGGAGATGATGACGCCGCGCTCGCCGGTCGACAACGGCTCCAGCTTGGCCATTTCGGCGGCCGCCAGCCGCAACATGTTGAAGGAGCCGATCAGGTTGACCTTGATCACCCTGTCGAAATCGGCCAGCGCCATCGGACCTTCACGGCCGACCACCCGCTTGGCGACGCCAATGCCGGCGCAGTTCACCAGCACACGCGCCGGCCCATGGGCCTTGGACGCCGCGACGACGGCGGCTTCCGCCGAGGCCGCATCCGAGACGTCGCAGACCACCGCGACGCCGCCGATCTCTGCGGCAAGGGCTTCCGCGAGCTTGGCGTTGAGGTCGCATACCGCGACCTTGGCGCCGCCTGCAGCCAGCCGGCGCGCGGTTGCAGCGCCCAGTCCCGAGGCACCTCCGGTGACGATGGCCGCCTGATCCTTCAACTGCATGGTCTTCTCCCCTTGACGATACGTTCTTCGTACTTCGGCTAAAGCGTTATCACATGGGCCGGCGGCGTCGGCGAATAGAGCAGGTCGATCAGGCCGCCGCGGTGGTCCAGCACTGCGCGCTGGTTGATCGAGCCCTTGTCGGTGACTTCCCCGCGATCGATCGACAGCGGCGTATCGAGCAGAACCGCGCGCGTGATCCGTGTCGACGACCCCGTCGCGGCCGCCAGAAACCTCGTCAGCCGCTCGCGAAACGCTTCGCGGATCAGCGGATCGGAAGCAGTAGCGGCAAGATCGTCCGGCGGAAGGGTGGGGTTGATCAGGCGGCAGCCGTCGAGATCGAGGATGACCAGCGCCGAGATCTCGTCGCGGTTGATGCCCGCGATCACGACGTCGCGCACAAGCGGCGCACAGGCCGCGACGAAGCGCGCGCGCAGCGGGCCGACGCTGACCCAGGTGCCGCTGGCGAGCTTGAAATCCTCGGCAATGCGGCCGTCGAAATCGAAACCCTTGCCGAGATCATTGGGATCGACGGGTTTGAGCGCATCGCCGAATTTGTAGAAACCTTCCTCGTCGAACGCCTTGGCCGTCAGTTCCGGCTGCCGCCAATAGCCCGGCGTGACGTTGGGCCCCCTGGCGCGAACCTCGAGCTTGCCGTTGTTCGGGATCAATTTCGCGTCGTTGCCG